>CAZBEN010000001.1:0-51916 GCA_964490955.1 uncultured Zetaproteobacteria bacterium
CGGTGCATATATTCTGACAAATACTGTCGATACTTTGTGTTTTAATTGGCGTTGCCATTGGCAGGCCGTACTATGGGCATCGACTAATCATATAGACAAGGGGTAGGCTCAAAAGCAATGGTATTGAAGGAAAAATTACTGGACGGAAAGGCGAAAGCACTGGCGTGGACCCGCGATCAGGATACACTCTATATGATCGCCCTGGCCGTAGTTGTCGGCGTGCTGGCCGGTTATACGGCGCTGCTTCTGCGTTACATGATTGAGTGGGTCAGTCTTTTCTGGACTGGCGAGCGTACTTGGGAAACCGTCATCGAAACCTTGCCATGGTACATTTATCTGCTGGCGCCAGCTGTTACCGGGCTAATGGTTGGCTGGATTACAGTACGTTTTCTGCCTGGCGGAGAATTGCGCGGTGTGGCAGGGGTGCTGGCTGATATGGTCGAGCGCAGGGGGCGCGTGAATCCACGCCAACTGGTGACAGAAACGATCGGAGGGGCACTGGCTATAGGCGGCGGTGCAAGTCTGGGTCGTGAAGGGCCGACAGTTGCGCTCGGGGCACTACTGGCGTCCGAGATCGGTCAAAGATTGGGGCTGACCGAGCAGCAATTACGTATCTTGATTGGCTGCGGTGTTGCTGCAGGTATTGCCGCTTCATTTAATACGCCGATTGCCGGGGTATTATTTGCGCTGGAAGTGATTCTGGCCGATTATGCCATTGCCACATTCAGTCCGATTGTGATTGCGTCTGTACTGGCGACGGTGATTGCGAGGTCGGAGGTCGGTAATTATCCGGCTTTTACCGTGCCTGAGTACCATCTGATCAGTGCATGGGAAATCCCCTCCTATATTATTATCGGTGCAATTTGTGGCCTTGTTGCCACAGTATTTATCAAAGCCATGGTTCCGACCAGGAATTTTCTGGCAAAAATCATGCCGAATCGTTATCTGCGGCCGGCTCTGGTTGGGCTGGTAATCGGCTTGATGGGGCTGGTTTTACCGCAGGTCATGTCCATTGGTTATGGCACCGTGGAAGATATGATGCTGGAGCGTATTCAGCCTGAATTGCTCGGGGTGCTGTTGCCGCTGGCAGGTTTTTTGGCCATTGTCCTGATCGGAAAGCTGGTGGCGACAGTGCTATGTTCCGCTGGCGGTTTTCCCGGTGGTTTGTTCGGCCCGGCCCTGTTCATGGGGGCGACAGTAGGGGCATTGTTCGGCGATATCGCACATGCCATTTCACCGGCCTATTCTGAAAGTTATGGTGCATACGCGCTGGTGGCTTGCGGTGCTTTGACAGCGGCCGCCTTGCAGGCGCCGTTGACCGTGATGCTGATTGTCTTCGAGATGACTGCTAACTATCAGATTATGCTGCCGCTGATGGCGGCATGCAGTGTGGCAACACTGGTAACACGCATCTTCGGCCGCGCCTCGGTATTTACAGAAGCACTGGAAGAACGTGGCATTGAAACTCACTGGGGGCTGGAACAGTCATGGATGCGATCGGTACCGGTTAGCCGGATTCCCTGGCGATCGATTCCATCCGTGCCTGAAAAGACTCGATTGCAGGAATTGAAACAGGTATATACGGAATCAGGCAAGGGCTGTGTACAGGTGGTGGATGATGATGGCCTGATGGTTGGTATTGTGACCTTTTCCGATTTACAGAGATGGTTGATTGATCCGGCTCTGGATCAGGTGATTGTAGCCAGTGAAGTGGTTAACCGAAATGTACTGGTGATCTCGGAAAAGGATAGCCTACTGGATGCGATTCATATTCTGGATCGTGAAGAATTCGAGCAGATGCCGGTTGTGGCATCCGAAAATCCCCGTAAAGTATTGGGGGTTTTATCTCGTAACGCCATTTTTTCCACCTATCACAAATTGATTGTTAAACATGGCGAAGGCGAACATGCCTAGCAATAGTCTCCTGAATCAGAATCAGCAGAACTTGTCCGGATTGAATGCTGAACAACAACAGGCGGCCCATGCAGGCGACGGCCCGCAGTTGATTCTGGCTGGAGCCGGTTCGGGTAAAACACGAACGATTGTCCATCGCATCGGCTATCTGATTGCTGAGGCCGGTATTGCACCTCACCGGATTCTGGCCGTGACCTTTACCAACAAAGCAGCGGCTGAACTGAAATCCAGACTGGGTGATTTGATCGGTGATGATGGTGGCGGTGTTGTTTCCGGCACCTTTCATGCTATTTCACTGCGTTTTCTGCGCCGTTACGCCGATGCGTTGGGTTTTTCCCGTTCCTTTCAGGTGATTGATGCGGATGACCAGAAGGCACTGATCAAACGTATCCTGAAATCACGTAATATTGCCACGGATCGACTCCACCCTTCCTATTTACTGAACTGGATTGAGCATTGCAAACATGCTGGTCTCAAGCCCGGTCAAACACCTGAATATGAATGGAACGGTATTAACATGGTAGAACTATATGCCGTTTATCAGCAAGAATTAAAGCAGCATGAGCGCATGGATTTTTCCGATTTGATTCTCAATGTAGTGGTGTTGCTGCGTGAGAATGCCGATATTGCGGTAGCGCTGAGAACCCGCTTTGACCATGTACTGGTGGACGAGTATCAGGATACCAATCCAGCTCAACATGAGTGGTTGTTGTACTTGTGCAATGAACATAAAAACTTGACTGTGGTTGGTGATGATGATCAAAGTATTTATGGCTGGCGCGGTGCGGATGTATCTCATATTCTGGCTTTTGAGCGTATCTGGCAGGGTGCAATCTTGCATCGGTTGCAACAAAATTATCGTTCCACTGCCGCAATTCTAAATCTGGCCAATGCGGTGATTCGTGAAAACACCGATCGCCATGAAAAAATACTTGAAGCCACCATTGAGGGGGGAGAAAAACCCTGCTGGAAGGTGTGTAACGACGAATATGATGAGGCTCGGCAGATCATGCACCATGTCGAACGCTGGCGTTTGAACGGGTATGCCAATGCACAGATTGCCGTGCTGTATCGTTCGAATCGTCAGTCATTGGCACTGGAGCAGGTATTCCGCGAATCGAATATTCCGTATCGAATTGTTGGCGGGGTAGGCTTTTTTGAACGTATGGAGATCAAGGATGCGTTGGCGTACTGGGCGCTGCTCAATCGTTGTGGTGATAGCTTGCATCTGATACGTATCTGCAACAAACCCAAACGGGGCCTGGGTGCAAAAGGGCAGGAACAGATGGCAGCCTTTCTGGCATCTTCCGGGCTGCGTGCTTATGAGTGGCTTGATCTGTTGGCTTCCGGTCAGGCTGAAGGCGCTGCTCGCAAGCTGATAGGGTTGGCTACTATGATAGCTGAATTACGCGCCGCTGCCGTTGAAGATAATGATCGGGGGTTGATGCGGATATTGGATATGGCCGGCTATCTGGACAGCCTGAAAGCCATGGGTGAGATCGAAGCATCTGCCAGACTGGAGAACATTCGCAGCTTGCAGGATTATATTGAAATATTGTTGGGGCAGGGACTCACACCGGTAGATTTTATGGATCGGGCGGCGCTTTTACAAAGCAGCGAAGAGATGCAAGCTGATGACAGGGATAATCTGGATGATGCTATTAGTATGATGAGTTTGCATCGCGCAAAAGGACTGGAGTTTGATTGCGTGGTATTGCCCGGTGTGGAGGAGGGCTTGCTGCCGCATCAGCGTTCACTCGACGAGGGAGAGGCTGGCATTGCCGAGGAACGGCGTTTGCTCTATGTCGGCATTACGCGTGCTCGTGAGCATGTGTTGATGACATCGGTTCGGCTACGCCGTTTTTATGGCGAGACGCACTATCCCCAGCCCAGCCGTTTCATTAAAAACCTGGCAAGCGATACCCTGCATCGTGATAGGCTGGCATCCATGCCCGGTGCAGCTACAGAAGCGTATATCGGTGTAGCAATCGGTGGCAATGTGAGGCACCCGAGTTTTGGAGAGGGTGTGGTGTTGGCTCTGGAAGGTGCCGGTGATGCAGCACGTGTTACCGTGCAGTTCAGGCAAGCCGGAACCAAGCGGCTGATGTTGAAATATGCCGCGTTACAATTAGTGTGAACAGACTCGGATATAAAGATCGGAGTTGAAGCCTGTCACAAGGAGAATCCATGACTGTTACCATATATCATAATCCGCGCTGTTCCAAATCAAGAGCAACACTGGCTCTGTTGCAGGAACAGAACATAGAGTTTGAAATTATCGAATATCTGAAAACGCCACCTAGCGAAGCTGATCTGGATCGTGTCCTGACCATGCTTGGCAAGGAACCCCTTGAGTTGATGCGCAAGGGTGAAATTGAATTCAAAGAATATATTCAGGGCAAAACGCTGTCGCGTGCCGAAGCAATTGCCCTGATGGTAACTTATCCTAAATTGATCGAACGCCCCGTTGTGGTTAACGGTGAGCGGGCCGCTGTTGGCCGTCCTCCGGAAAGCGTGCTGGAAATAGTCTAACCCGGCATTTCGTCAAAAGTATTGCATTGCAGGGGACACAGAGTAACAACGGTATTCCACAGGTTGAATGGATCAAGATATAAAACAGACTACAGTAGTAAGGAGTATTGGTCTGTTTCTATCCTTTTTACGTGTCTTTATTTTCCTCTGCATTCCCTGTGGCGGACCGTTTTCTTATGCTACGCCGATAGCTTCGCGCCAGGCCAGAATCAACCGAAACTCATCATTGCTCAGGTCAGCCGACAGATCCCGTTTGATTTCGGACAGTGATGCATAGGGATCTGCATCATCCAGTTCTGCCATCAATGTATCAAAATCATCACCGATAAAAGCAGGTACATCAATAAACTGACCGGCCCGGATGATGGCGACATAATGTTTCAGCACGGTAGCTTCACTAACACCTTGCTGGGCGGCGATATCCTTCAGGCTAAGCCCCTTACGGTAGAGCGACAGAATATAGGTTTGTGTTTCATTCACCCCGGGTCCTTTGGCAATCAGCATGGGGATATCCTTGCCTCCGCTCTTGGCGCTTTTCCCGTCTTCGCTATCGACATGTTTCTGAATGAGGGCAATAAAAACCTCACCATATTCTTCCAGTTTATGCACGCCGACACCGCTGATTCTGCGCATGGCATCTTCAGATACAGGTTTGTGCTGGCTCATTTCAGTTAGCGTTACGTCGCTAAATACCACATGAGTCGGTACATCTTCCTTGTCAGCAAGTTCTTCTCTTAATTTTACCAGTTTTTTGAACAGGGCTTCATCGCGTGGTGTACCCAGACGTTTGAAATGTCGCCGGATTCCAGGTTGGTATTTAGCCAGCATAATCGGTTCACCAAAGCCGATGAAATCAGCTTTTTTGGTTGCTAGCATGGCTGCACGTTTGGAAACATCCTGAATAAAATAGCCGTGATGCACCAACTGGCGCAGAATGGACGTCCACTCATCAGCATTGATATCGGCACCTGCGCCATGGGTTTTTAATTGATCATGTTTGTGTTCCAGGATACGCGCATTTTTAGAACCACGCAGTACATCGACAATGTAACCCATGCCGAAATGACCATTGAGTTCGCGTACGCATTGCAAAGCTACCTTGGCAAGTTCAGTGGCATCGTATTTTTCAGGCGGATCAAGGCAGATATCGCAGTTGCCGCACGGCTCATCCAGAGGTTCGCCAAAATAACCGAGCAATACACGGCGCCTGCAGGTTAGTGCTTCGGAGAATGCAACCATGCTGTTAAGTTTATGGACTTCAACCCGGCGCTGATCAATATTTTCGACGTTTTCTATCAGGCGGCGCACCAGATTTACATCGCCCGAGCCATAAAGCATTAGCGCTTCAGACTCTAAACCATCACGACCTGCTCGCCCTGTTTCCTGATAATAGGACTCGATGCTTTTAGGTAAGTCGTGGTGAATCACGAAACGCACATTCGGTTTGTCTACGCCCATGCCGAAGGCAATGGTGGCGACAATCACTTTCACCCGATCCCGCAAAAAGTCATCCTGCACTTTTTCGCGAGATCGACCGGGAATACCGGCATGATAAGCTGCAGCCCGGATACCATGGCGTTGCAGGTTTACAGCCAGATCTTCCACCCGCTTTCTCGACAGACAGTAAATGACCCCCGAGTTGTTTGGCCAGCCTTCCAGAAACTGCAAAATCTGGGTAAGCGGCTGGCGTTTTTCGGCTACCAGATAACGGATATTCGGGCGATCAAAACTGGCCACAAATCGTTTTGCTTTGGCCAGTTTAAGGCGGTCGCTAATATCTTCACGGGTGTGTTCGTCGGCTGTAGCAGTCAGGGCCAGCATAGGTACATTGGGGAATATTTCTCGCAACTCGCCCAAACGCACATATTCCGGCCGGAAATCATGACCCCATTGTGAAACGCAGTGAGCTTCATCAATGGCGAACATGGCTAGTGGCACATGTTCCAGCTTGGCCAAAAACCCTTTTGAAAGCAGGCGCTCGGGCGCCACATAAAGCAGATCAAGGTCACCGGACTCAAACCTGTCCAGCACGTCTTTAGCCTCGGCTGCTTTCAGTGACGAATTGTAGTATGCGGCCTTGACGCCGCATGCTGTCAAGGCATCAACCTGATCTTTCATCAGTGAAATCAATGGCGATACAACAATGCCGGTACCTTCCCGCATAATCGCCGGTATCTGGTAGCAGATTGATTTACCGCCACCGGTTGGCATCAATACAAAGGCATCCTTGCCGTCGAGCAGTGTACAGATAATCTCTTCCTGCATAGGCCGGAAGGAGTCATAACCAAAGACTTCTTTCAGTGTGTTTTGTGTCTGTTCTTTTACTTTTTTCGTTGCCATTCGTGTCCTCTCGCATGGGCTTATTCCCTGCGGTTTTTGGCCGGAAACCCTGTGGTTGCCGGACCATACGCATCGGTATTTTGCATGTTGGTTTGTAACTTCTGCATGGGTGTAACAGTGACTTTGCTGAGTCAGCAAAGTTATTTCATCATAAGTGAATGGCATCCGCAAGCTTTTTCGTGCTTTTCCATGATTTTAGCAGCTATGGTTTGAGGAAAATGCTGATATATTGAGTGTTGTAGAAATCAGGGCGTGTATCATATATTGCGATTCAGAGGCTTGGCGGTATCTTTCCTATACTTTTTTCCATGGAGACACATATGCCAGAAGCTGCTCACCATCATTTGATCATTCTTGGCTCCGGTCCTGCCGGTTATACTGCTGCGATTTATGCTGCCCGAGCTAATCTGGCCCCGGTTGTAATTCAGGGCCAGCAGGCCGGTGGTCAGCTGACCACGACGACTGACGTGGATAATTATCCCGGTTACAAGGATGGTGTTCAGGGTCCGGAAATGATGGAGGACTTCAAAGCACAGGCAGAGCGCTTCGGCACTGAAATGATCTGGGATCATATCAACGAGGCCGATCTGTCCAAACGGCCGTTTTGGCTCAAGGGCGATGATGGCACCTATACCTGCGATGCGCTGATTATTGCTACCGGTGCTTCAGCCAAATATCTCGGTCTGCCGAGCGAGGATGAATTCGCCGGTCGTGGTGTATCGGCCTGTGCAACTTGCGACGGATTTTTTTATCGCGGCAAGGATGTGGCTGTAGTGGGGGGTGGCGATACCGCTGTAGAGGAGGCCATTTATCTGGCCAATCTGTGTAACAAGGTGACGCTGGTACATCGTCGAGATGCATTGCGTGCAGAACCGATTATGCAGGATAAATTGCTGGCGACTGAAAATATAGAAGTGGCCTGGAACAGTACTACCGAAGAGATTCTCGGTGATGAAACAGGTGTAACCGGCATTCGCCTTAAATCGACACTGGATGGGTCGATCCGCGATGTGGACGTGCATGGTGCGTTTATTGCTATCGGGCACAAACCAAACACCAATTTTCTCAAGGGCCAGCTGGATATGGATGAGACCGGTTATCTGATTACTACAGGTAAGAGTACAGCTACTTCGGTAGAGGGCGTCTTTGCCGCAGGTGATGTGGCTGACCCGGTTTATCGTCAGGCCGTCACATCGGCCGGTGATGGCTGTAAGGCTGCACTCGATGCTGAGCGCTGGCTGACTGCACAGGCATAGAATATGAGTACCCGTCAGCTATTGGCTGTTCTGCTGGATCGCGACGGAGTTATTAATTTCGATTCACCGGATTATATTCTCAACCCTGACCAGTGGCATCCCATTCCAGGTTCACTGGAAGCTATTGCCCGGCTGACAAGGGCGGGGCTGACAATAGCCATTATCAGTAATCAATCGGCGCTGGCACGTAAAATGGTGAGTCAGGAAACATTCAACACTATACATGCCAAAATGATGCTGGCCATTGAGCAGGCTGGGGGTTTTATTTCTCATGTCGCTTATTGCCCGCATGGTCCGGATGATCATTGTTTTTGTCGCAAGCCTAAACCGGGCATGGTGCTTGAAACATTACAGGCGCTGGACATAGAGAATCAGCCGGAAGCAGCGCTGTTTGTGGGGGATTCGATACGTGATGTGCAGGCAGCGCATGGTGCAGGCGTACCGGCAATGCTGGTGCAGAGTGGTTATGGTGATGCTGATGTTATTCTGGATAAATCGCGCCACCTGCAGCCGGATATTCGAGTCTATGCAGACCTTTCCGAAGCTGTAGACATGATTCTTCAGGGGGAGGGTTGATGCTGGTTATTCGTTCGGCGCTGTTTAATATCTGCTTTATGTTGCTGACGCCGTTGTTTTCACTGTTGATCATTTTGTGTCGGCCGTTCGGATTTTCCGTTTCATGGGTATGGGCGAAGGTTTGGTCAAAGGCCACGTTTTTTCTTCTCAGAGCTCTGTGCGGTATTCGCATTGTCATTGAGGGTAAGGATCATATGCCTGATCATGCCTGTGTGGTGGTGGCCAAGCACCAGTCTGCGGCTGAAACGGTAGCCATGCCAATTCTTGTACCGCCTTACACATGGATACTCAAACGCGAATTGTTCTATATTCCTTTTTTCGGCTGGGCTCTGGCACTGATGGGTACGATAGGCATTCGCCGCGGTTCTCCCCGTGAAGCTATCAAACAAGTAATCAAGGGTGGTGCGGACATGCTGGGCAAAAATCGTTGGGTTGTGATTTTTCCGGAAGGAACACGCGCAGCAGTTGGTACAACAGGAAACTATCAACCTGGCGGAGTGATTCTGGCCCAGAAAGCCGGGGCAGGCATCCTGCCAATGGCGCATAATGCCGGCACCTTGTGGCCAAAGCGCGGCTTTATCAAAAAACCGGGTACAATCACATTCCGCTTTTTACCCTATATTCCAGCTGAAGAAGCATCATCGACCAAACGTATTGAACTGATGACTCGGCTGGAAAAAGATATTGAGGCGGCTACCCGAGAACTGGGCGGCTAAGGTTCATTCCGGGCACCCAGTTTTTCATCCGCTTCGATGCCCGATTCTGAAGCAGCATCGACACTATCTTCGAGTTCCGTCTTTTCGTTTTTGTTTTTTTCAACAGATGATAGATCAATATCAGTTTCCTGTTCATCTGTGATCAATGCCGTATCGCCTGGCCAGTCGGAGAACGGGAAGGGGCGGCATTCAGTATTAAAGGTCAAATAACGATAGATCTGGTATACAAAAGTAGACAGCTGATTGCCAAAGCTGAGCAGAGGCCGGTTTTTATCGGCGGTGAACAGCACCCACATAAATTGTAATATTACGACGGCGATAAGTACGATCCGGGTAACGGCATAAATTACACCGAACAGCAGCATGAACAATAACCGCATCCATACATTCATATCAGTGATATGTGTTTTCAAATCATCACTCATTTTTTAACTCCTCAGCTTAATAGCGGGGCGATCACCAGTGATACAATGGCCATCACATTGATCAGAATATTCATCGAAGGGCCTGACGTATCCTTGAACGGGTCACCGACGGTGTCGCCGACGACGACTGCCTTATGTACATCCGAACCCTTGCCGCCCAGGTTACCTTTTTCGACATGCTTTTTGGCATTGTCCCATGCACCACCTGCATTGGCCATCATCAGGGCCATCAGAACACAACAGACCAAAGCGCCTGCCAGCATACCGCCGAGCGCCTGGGCACCAAGCCCAAACCCGATTACGACCGGGGCAGAAACAGCCAGAACACCCGGTAGCACCATCTTTTTCAGTGCTGCAGTAGTCGCGATTTCAATACAGGAGGCATGATCCGGTTCCGCCTTGCCTTCCATCAATCCCGGGATTTCGTGGAACTGGCGGCGAATTTCCTTGATCATTTCAAAGGCTGCATCGCCTACGGCTGTCATGGTCAGAGCTGCAACCAGAAACGGAAAGATACCACCGATAAACAGGCCGATCAGCACCAGTGGTTCATTCAGGTTCAGCGCAAATCCGGCATGGTGTTGTGAAACCGTCTGCACAAATGCAGCAATGATTGCCAAGGCAGCCAGTGCGGCAGCACCAATCGCAAAGCCCTTGCCGATAGCGGCAGTGGTATTGCCCAGTTCATCCAGTGAATCAGTAATCTGGCGTGTTTCCTCACCCATGCCGGACATCTCGGCAATACCGCCGGCATTGTCAGCAACCGGACCATAAGCATCAATCGCCATGGTAATGCCGACTGTAGCCAGCATGCCGACAGCGGCAATGCCAACACCGTAGATGCCGGCCATAGAGGTGGAGACAAAAATGATGGCGGCAATGGTCAGGATTGGCACAACGACTGATTCCATGCCAATAGCCAGGCCGGAAATCATCACCGTGGCAGGGCCGGTTTCACCCGCATTGGCAATATTGCGTACCGGTTTACCGCCCGTATAATATTCGGTCACGATACCAATAATGATACCGCCGATTGCGCCGGAGATAATGGCGCCCCATACAGATGAAACGATTTCGAGCATGGTTACTACAAAAAACGCGGCGATAATGAACAAAACCGATGCACCGATGGTGCCGATGCGCAACGCCAGTGCCGGCTCTTTGTCGGCAAATATTTTGACCAGTGCAATGCCTGCAATTGAGCAGATTAGGCCAAGTGATGCCAGTGCCAGTGGCAGGAACATAAGCGATTGCTGTTGGCCAAGCGGAGCCAGTATATCGACAGCCAGGGTGGAAGCCATGGCAATGGTGGCAATTATAGCGCCACAGTAGGACTCGAAAATATCGGAACCCATACCGGCCACATCGCCGACATTATCGCCGACATTATCTGCAATTACACCGGGGTTACGTGGATCATCTTCCGGAATACCTGCTTCGATCTTGCCAACCAGATCAGCTCCGACATCTGCACTCTTGGTGAAAATGCCACCACCGACACGGGAGAACAGGGCCACCGATGATGCGCCCATGCCAAAGCCGTGGATGGCATGTGCTGTCTCCGGATCACCACCGAAAAAAAGGTATAAGGTGCCAAGTCCCAGCAAGCCCAGCGAGGCAACGGTAAGTCCCATGATTGAGCCGCCATAGAAGGAAATTCTCAAGGCTGTTGCCGCGCCTTCATTCTGGGCTGCGGTGGCTGTGCGCACATTTGCCTTGGTGGCGGCAAACATGCCGAAGTAGCCGGCCATTGCTGAACAGACCGCTCCCAGCAGAAATGCGATGGTTGTATTTGCGCCCAGCGTGAAGGCCAGGGCGACAGCGACAATGCCGACAAAGGCCGCCAGAATGGTATATTCACGTTTCATGAACACCATCGCACCGAGATGAATGGCTTCGCCAATCTCAATCACTTTACCATGACCTGCCGGATATTTCTTCACGGTTTGATACAAATAGAACGCTATGATCAGTCCTGCTCCTCCGAAAATAGCCGGAATCATTTGTTCACTCATGCCTTGCTCCCTGTTCGATATAGCATAAAAAAGGCGATTGATTGCCCAACCGCCTTTCTGTATTAAATTTGTATCGTGGTCAATCCCCGTAGTTACACTTCACCGTTATAGCGAGCGATAGAATCGATGATTTCCTTGCGTGCTTCATCTGCTCTGCCCCAGCCGGTCACCTTGACCCATTTGTTCTTTTCCAGGTCCTTGTAGTGCTCAAAGAAGTGGGCAATCTGATCAAGCAGGAAGTTTGATACGTCTTCCAGACATTTCACATCATCAAATGATGGTTTCAGTTTGGATACGGGTACTGCCAGCACTTTGGCATCCTGACCCGCCTCATCCTCCATATGCAGCACGGCAATTGGACGACAGCGTACCACGCAGCCGGTAATCAGTGAAAATTTGGAAATGACCATCACATCTACCGGATCACCATCATCCGACAGCGTATTGGGCATAAAGCCGTAGTTGCACGGATAGTGCATAGCCGTATGCATGAAACGGTCAACAAAGAATGCCCCTGACTCCTTGTCCAGCTCATACTTCACAGGATCGGCATGCTGCGGCACTTCGATCACCACATTGATGTCGTTGGGCGGATTCTCACCGGCAGGAATTTTTGTAATATCCATTCTTGATCTCCCCTATTTGTTGATGTGCTGACTATACGTTGAATCTGAAGTGAAGCACATCGCCATCCTTGACGATGTACTCCTTTCCTTCAAGTCGCATTTTTCCAGCCTCTTTGGCTTTGGCTTCACCACCAAGGGACACGAAGTCTTCATAGGCAATGGTTTCGGCGCGAATAAACCCTTTCTCAAAATCGTTGTGAATCACCGCTGCCGCTTTCGGCGCCGTATCGCCGCGGTGAATGGTCCAGGCACGCACCTCCTTGACACCGGCTGTGAAATAAGAGATCAGATCCAGCAGGGTATAAGCCTCGCGAATGACAGTATTCAGGCCCGGTTCGGACAAGCCCAGATCGGCCAGAAATTCAGTTTTTGATTCCTTATCCATTTCAGCCAGTTCCGATTCAATCTGGGCAGAAATTACAGCTACACGGGCTCCTTCTTCAGCAGCGAAACTGCGAACCCGGTCAACATAGGCATTGCCATCAGGAAGGGAGCTGTCATCCACATTGGTAACATAAAGCACCGGTTTGATGGTCAGCAGGCACAAATCTTTGATTGCACCCTGAGCATCTTCGGAAAGTTGCTGGCGGCGCACGGTGATACCGTCTTCCAGTCCGGCCAGCACTTTCTGCTGCAGTTCCAGTATGGCTTTGGCATCCTTGTTACCAGTCTTGCACTGTTTTTCAGTGCGCAAGACCGCCTTTTGGACGGTTTCCATATCCTTGAGCATGAGTTCGGTGTCTATGACCTCAATATCAGACAGCGGATCAATCTTGCCGGAAACATGGGTGACATTTTCATCTTCAAAACAGCGAACTACATGTGCAATGGCCGAGCATTCACGAATATTGGCCAGGAATTTATTGCCGAGGCCTTCGCCGCTTGCTGCACCTGCGACCAACCCGGCAATGTCGACAAACTCGACAATAGCATGCTGCATCGCTTGCGGTTTAACGATTTTAGCCAGCGCATCCATGCGTGCATCGGGCACCTGCACAATGCCGACGTTCGGATCAATGGTGCAAAACGGGTAATTGGCCGCTTCCGCACCACCCCCGTTGAGGGCGTTAAACAAAGTCGATTTACCCACATTGGGCAACCCAACAATTCCAATACTCAGTGCCATCGTTTTTACCTCGTATTCTTCACCGCAGAGGACACAGAGGACGCAGAGCTAAAAACTAAAAGAATTCATAGATAGGGCGGAAAGCAAATTCCCGTCAATCAATCATTCCGTTTTTTCTTTCCTCTGCGTCCTCTGCGTCCTCTGTGGTAAAATGATTATTTCGTTTGCAATGCCAAATGAATGCGATTGGCTGCTGTATCGGTTTGGCCGGACAGCAGCCAATCGATTTCATCCAGCAGGGCGGCAAAGATACGTGCTTCATCAGCCCGGTCACCTTCATCGGCGCGACCCAGCACCCAGGGTGTTATATCGCCATGCGGGGGTCGGCCAATGCCGATTTTCACCCGTACATAATCGGCGCTTGGCAAGTGCGCATGGATCGAACGCAGACCGTTATGACCGCCATGACCACCGCCTTTTTTGATACGTAATTTTCCCACGGGAAGATCAAGATCATCATAAACCACGATGATATCCTGCTCGGCCACCTGATAATAACGCGCCAGTGCAGCGACAGTCTCACCGCTGTGATTCATGAACGTTTGCGGTTTGGTTAGAAGAATGCGTCCGTTGGCTGATTCCCAGCTTGCTGTTTCAGCATGAAATCGGGGGGCTGCGGCAAAGCGCAGCCCCTCTGATTTTGCCAGTAGATCGAGAAAACGAAAACCAATGTTATGGCGCGTTTCCTTATACTTGTTGCCGGGGTTGCCCAGACCGACAAGCAGTTTCATGATTACCTACAGGCTTGGCCGGGTTTACTCGGCTGCGTCAGTTGCATCTGTATCTTCTTCTGTATCTTCTTCTGTATCTTCATCTGTATCTTCATCTGTAGCAGTTTTCGGTGCCGACAGGTTCAGCACAGTGAAGTTGACATCGTGCTGCACTTCAGAGCCTTCAGGCAGGGGGATATCATCAATATGAACCGTATCACCCATTTCCATGTCAGCACAATCCACTTCGATTTGATCAGGAATAGAGTCAGCTCGGCAGGTGATTTCCAGTGAGTGACGGATGAGGTCGATCAGACCACCTTTCACAATACCTGGTGCTTTCTCATAGTTAATGGCAATAACGGGGACGTCCATGGTGATGGTGTCTTTACCAGATACGCGGAAGAAGTCCAAATGGGTGGCGGTATCCATAACCGGATCCCACTGGGAGTCTTTTAGCAGTACACTGTTTTTGCCACGGGAACCCTTGACTTTTACTTCCAGCATGGATGTATGAAATTGCTCTTCATTGAGTAGCTTGGAAACAGCGTTAAAATCCATGGTGATAGCCAGATCCGGCTTGCCGCCGCCATAAATAATGCCTGGCAATTTGCCGACACGGCGCAAGCGGCGAGTAGCGCTACGTCCGGTTTCTTCACGAAGTTCAGCTTCGATTACGTAATCAGTCATTTGTATTCTCCTTAAGAAATGCACCGTCGGGTTGTCCCGTCACGGTGTGCGCCTAGTTTACCGAGATTTCTGACGCGGGCGCGCACTCTAGGCAGACAGTGAAAAAAGTCCAATATACGACTAGTTTGTGCTCATGCTAAAGACTCTCGCATTATTCATTATCACCGCTATCGCAGAAATTGTGGGTTGTTATCTTCCCTATTTGTGGCTAAAAAAAGGGGGATCAATCTGGTTGCTGGTGCCGGCGGCCATCAGTCTTGCCTTGTTTGCATGGCTGCTATCACTGCATCCCACCGCTGCCGGTCGTGTGTATGCAGCCTATGGCGGTGTTTATGTGAGCGCCGCCATTATCTGGCTGTGGTTGGTGGATGCGATTCGCCCGTCGATATGGGATGTGGTCGGTTCAGCCGTGGCCTTGCTCGGTATGGCTATTATTATATTCGGTGCCCCTCATGCGTCATAAGGAAACCATTCATAAAAATCAGTCATACAGGCTGGAAATGGAGCGGGCATCATAGATGCGGGTGATCGCCTCGCCCATCAGAGGCGCGATAGAAATGATCCGCACCTTACCTGAGTTAAGTACTTTTTTCGGTTGTGCAATACTGTCAGTGATAATCAGTTCAAACAGATTCGATTTGGTCAGCCGCTTGGCGGCAGGGCCGGAGAGGACGCCGTGGGAAGCATAGGCGCTGACTTTGGTCGCCCCCTGCTCAAGCAATGCTTCAGCCGCACCGCAGAGTGTGCCTGCGGTATCCACCATATCATCAATCAGAATACAATGCTTACCATTTACATCGCCAATGATGTTCATAACTTTGGCTACATTCGGGGCAGGGCGGCGTTTATCGACGATGGCCATATCCACATGCAAGCGGTTGGCCAGTGCGCGTGCACGCACCACACCACCGACATCAGGTGAGACAATCATAATGTCATCCAGTCGATTGCGTTCCTCAATATCTTTGGAAAACAGGGGTATGGCGAAAATATTGTCTACCGGGATATCAAAAAACCCCTGGATCTGGGTGGCATGCAAATCGAGTGTGAGTACGCGGGTGGCTCCGGCGCGGGTAAGTAAATCAGCCACCAGTTTGGCTGAAATCGGCGTGCGACCGGCACTCTTGCGATCCTGTCTGGCATAGCCAAAGTAGGGGATAACAGCGCAGATATTGCGTGTGGAAGCACGTTTGGCGGCATCGATAAAAATCAACAATTCCATCAGGTTGGCATTGGCCGGTTTGCTGGTGCTTTGAATAAAGAAGGCATCCTGACCACGAATGGTTTCCCTGATCTGGAGGAAGATTTCTCCATCGGAGAAACGCTGGAAATACAGGTCGCCCATGGGGTGTCCGATGTGGTCGCAGATCGACTGCGCCAGCGAGGGGTTGGATGTGCCTGAAAACAGTCGCATTTTTTGATGGAACATAATCAGTTCCCTCCTGTGGATGCTGTGCACACCCTTTCATGCTCATGTTCACCGCAATGAAGCTGGAGAACCTGACTGGCTGGGACGGCAGGATTCGAACCTGCGCATGACGAGATCAAAACCCGTTGCCTTACCGCTTGGCCACGTCCCATTTTTTAGAAACTCTGAACACTCAAAGTTTCCCTTGTATTGGATGTACGTTTTTTATGCATCCAATATGCATCCAATTCGCTATATGCTGCTGTTGCAGCAGTTTTGCTACTTCTCTGGCTTTATCATGATGCTCAAACAGAGCAATGCATGCCGAACCACTGCCACTCATCCATGCCGTACTCGTATGTTGATGTAAGCATTGAAGTAACTTGGCTACATCAGGATTGAGGCTACAGGCGCTCGCTTCCAAATCATTTTCAGCCATCTGCGGCGAATCGCGGCGGATAGTATCCAGCACCTCCAGACCGGTCAATGAACGATCAGGGCGAAGTGATCTATCAAAATGCCGGAAGACTTCCTTTGTGGAAAGCCCCGTGGCAGGGCGAACCAGCAAGAGAGTCCTGGTCGGTAATGGTAATGGATAATCCTGCATTTTTTCACCAATACCGTGCGCCAGGCTGGCTCGACCATAGAGAAAACAGGGGATATCTGCTCCGAAGGGGGTGGCAAAAGCAATCAATTCGTTGATGTCCGCCTGAATGTTCCAAAGTCGGTTTGCTACCATCAGCGCAGTGGCGGCATCGGATGAGCCGCCACCCAGACCGGCCTGCTCCGGGATGTGTTTTTCAATATAAATGCTCAACCCTTGTTTGATCCCGTGTCTGGCTTTGAAAGAGGACAAAGTTTTATGTACCAGATTATTTTCACCGGCCAGATGCTGCTCCGAACAGTCAACGACGATATCTTTCGACAGGGATACTTTCAGTTGATCGCAAAGATCGGTATAGGCGAAGGCAGTATCCAGTTCGTGCATACCATCGGGGCGGATGCCGTTGATGCGAAGATACAGATTGATTTTCGCAGGGGCAGGGAAGCAGCGGTCCATAATGGTTATGACTGAATCTTCAGGACAGCTTTGCGTCCGTGCTTCATATCGGTGATTGTCAGTTTGCGCAGCTCTTTTTGCCAGCGAAGGCGGATCAGGTAACCTGATTCCCGGCTTTCCCATATCTGTCCGCTTTTTTGCCTGAAGTGAGCCGGCATTCGGCCGAGCAGGATTGCAGCCAGCTCATGCGGCGGAATGATAATGCCATGCTCCGACAATTTCTCCAGTTCGATTTGCCGCCATGCTGGTTGCTGATTATCACGAATTTGCAAGGCCTTGCCATGCCAGCGAAGCTCTACAATAGTGCCGGTTGCTGCATGCGTAATGCGCAGCCACCCTTGCCCGGGTTTGCTGGCTTGCCATTTCAGGGATACCTGCCATCGCTTTGTCGGTTCAATAACAATGAGACGCCCTGAAAAAGAAGGGTACGGGCCGATAGATGCCGGTGTCACTGACACAGCCGGTTTGTGTAACGATGTGCTTGTGCAACCTGATAGCACCAGTATGGCAGTTATGCACAGGATACTGAAATACATTGGCAACAAAGCGGGAGTTATTCGGGAGATGGGTGCCATAAAGTCTATTTAAGACCTGCTTTGATTTTCTGCTTTAATTGCTCTGGGTGCTTGGGTTTTAGTTCGATAGCCTTTTGCCATGCCTGACGTGCGGCTTCTGGCTTGCCGTTTTTCCACATGATATCACCGTAATGATCGTACATAACAGCATCATCAGTAACCTTTTTCAGTGCTCTGGTTTGTGCGGTTGCAGCTTTGGCATAATCACCTTTTTGGTAATATGCCCAGGCCAGTGAATCGAGATAATAGCCGTCATCCGGTTTCTGAATCAGGGCGAGGTTAATCAATGCTATTGCCTTGTTCAGGTTAACGCCTTGAGCCGCATAGGTGTAACCGAGAAAATTCAGGGCTTCGGCATCATTCGGATGGCGGCTGATAATACGATTGAGCATGGCTTCGACTTGTTCATACTGTTTGAAATGATCGAAAGCTACCGCACGGTTGAATAACAATCGGGCAGGAAGGTTATTTATTCCCATCAGTTTTTCAGTATCATCGAGTAATTGCCGATACTGTTTCCGACTCAGACGAATGGCAGACAGCATCAGATGCGCATCCAGATGTGCAGGCTTTGTTTTTAGAACGTTCTGTAGCCGGTTACTGGCCTTATCCAGTTTATCCTGACTGATATCAATGGCAGCCAACCGGATCTGTGAGTCAATTGCCATTGGCGAACTATCATCAATTTGCTCATAGATATCTCTGGCTTCTGAACTCCTGTCCAGTGCCTCAAGGCTTGCCGCCAGATAAAAGCGGTTCACATCATCAGGGTGGATATCAATCAGTTTGCGGAAAGTTTCTTCCGCTTCAGCATAGTCCTGGTGCTGGAAATAAAGCATGCCCAGCTGCCGCAGTATCTCGGGGTTGTTTCCAGATCGACTGGCAAGATCCTTGTAAACGAGAATCGCTTCGACCAGTCGTTTTTCCTGCATCATAAGTTTGCCCAGAGCAAGGCTGACATTCAGGGCTTCGGGGTGGTCTGCAATAAAGAAACGGAGCACTTTCTCTGCTTCCATGCTGTCATTTTCTTTCAATGCAAGCGCACTGAGCATTAAAACCGGCGTACCATCATCAGGGGCCAATTCCTGCATTCGGATTAGGGAAGCTTTGGCCGAAGTGATATCACCTTTTTTAACCAGCAGTTGAGCCTGTAGTTGGCGAAATTCCGGCAGGTCCTTTTCCCGTATAGCTGTATTAATAGCAGCAAGCGCTTCATCGAAACGTTTCTGGCTGGAGAGAATTCTGGCCTGAAGGTCACGCGCCTGTATGTGGCTCGGGTGGGCTTTCAGAAAGCCGGTGATAGCATCCAGTGCTTTTTCAGAACGGGATTCCGCCAGATAGAGCCGGATGCGGGTGAGCTGGACCTGTTCTCGCTGGCCGGGTTGCAGGTCTTTTTCTGCAAGCAGCGTATCCAGATGTACTTTGGCTTTGCCTGTCTGGCCGGTTGTGAGCAGCAAAGTGGTTAGCTGAATATGCGGATCAACTGCTTTAGGGTCTTTTTTGATCAACGTTTCCAGCAGTTCAATGGCAAGTGTACGGTTCCCCTCTTTCATTGCGCTCTGGGCAGCCAGATACAGGAATCGGGTATCCATATTTTGCATTGCCACATGCTGGTTTGGCACCTGTTTCGAGACAGGTTGTTGTACATCTGTTTGATGCGATGGTGTTTTCTGTATTACGCATGCAGAAGCAGAGATGATGGTGAATGACAGCAAAAAAAAGCGCAAATTCATCATGCGGTTTTCACTATCCGGACATTCTGAAAACGGTTGTTTTCCGTATTTACAGACCAGCAGAACATTTCGGTGGCTTTGCCTTCACAGACGCTGATAATAGGATAGGCAAAGCCTTCCCAGGCACCACTCAGATCAGTAGGCGAGGGTTTAGCCGGGCAATCCGGATGTGAATGATATACGCCTATGATTTCATTTTCTGTACCACGCAGTTCGCGGTCAATGGATTGATAGGTGGTCGGGTCAAGCTGGAAACGGTCGGCAGCACGATCAGTATTCAGGTTGGCTACCTGACGAATATCATTCACCCACCAGTTTCCATTGTTGATGCAGCCAATCAACAGGCCGCATATTTCCAGCGGATACCCTGTTTCAGCCTCTCGAAAGAGCGAAGCCATGGACGATTCTGAAATGTGTATGTGCCCTGGTGCTGCAGCGCTATCAATGGTCGCCAGGTATGCCGAACTGCGGAATCGTTCGGGTTCGAACTTTGATGTTGTCAAATGTGCTCTCCATTGTAGTGATGCAGGAAAAGTCGAGCGGCAAACCTAGCGCTTACCGGAGACTTGCCAAGTGCGACCATTTGAACATAATAAGGTGTATATTCAATGGGGGTTTCTAACATGGACTTAAAACTATTAACTCGCTGTCTGGCAATTGCAATATTTGTTTTCGGTTTGATATCCTGCTCCGAGCCAAAACCACAGGCGCATGTATCCTTTGTTCAGCCGACAGAGGGGGCGACTGTCGGTACGACATTCAAGGTCGTGATGGCGGTTGAGGGTATGAAGGTGCACAAGGCTGGCGATATTGTTCCCGGTACCGGGCATTTTCATTTGATTATAGACCAGGGAGAAGATTCATATATCCCGCTTCAGGCAGTGATCGTCAATGATCGCAGCCACCTGCATTTCGGCAAGGGGCAGACGGAAACCACGTTGCATTTGTTTCCGGGCAAACATACGCTGACCTTGCAGTTCGGTAATGGGCATCATAAATCCTACGGGCGCGATCTGAGCCAAACGATTAACGTAACTGTGAAATAGCCCGCAGCAGGCACAAAAAAGGGAAGGCCATGGCCTTCCCTTTTTTGTGTAGTATCGAAATTTAACGCTTCGAGAATTGTGGGGCGCGACGGGCTTTCTTCAGCCCAGCCTTTTTACGTTCAACCTTACGGGCATCGCGGGTCAGGAAACCGGCCGCTTTCAGTGTCGGGCGCAGACCGGAATCATAGGCCAGCAGTGCGCGAGCCAGACCATGGCGAACGGCACCAGCCTGACCGGAAACGCCACCGCCGAATACATTGACGCGAACGTCAATACGACCGGAAAGCTGGGTTTCGTTCAGTGGCAGAAGAGCCTGCTGACGAATAATTTCAACCGGAAAGTAATTTTCCACTTCACGGCCATTGACCATGACACGGCCCTGACCGGACTGGATCATAACGCGGGCTACGCTGCGTTTGCGGCGGCCTGTGCCGCGATAAACTGTTTCTGCCATTGTAATATCCTTAATTGAGTTTCATTGCTTCAGGCTGTTGTGCCGTATGCGGGTGATCACCGCCGGCATATACCTTCAGCTTTTTCAGCATGGAGCGACCCAGCGGGCCTTTTGGCATCATGCCTTTGACGGCTGCTTCGATGATGCGCTCCGGATGTTTTTCACGCTGCTTTTCCAGCGTAATGCTTTTCAGACCACCGGCAAAACGGGTGTGGTGATAGTATACTTTTGCACTTTCTTTATTGCCGGTCACACGAATTTTTTCTGCATTAATAACAATAACATGATCGCCGCAATCGGTATGCGGGGTGTACTCGGGGCGGTGTTTGCCACGTAATACCGTAGCCACCTGTGTAGCCAGACGGCCAAGCACAAGATCATTGGCATCGACAACAAACCATTTACGTTCAATATCGCCGGGGCGAGCAGTCCAGGTAGACATATAATTCTCCGTATTTGCAGTGGTTCTGGCGTCACTCCCTAATATGCGAATACAGGGGGGTTTGCCTTGCAAGGGCGGCGCATTATAAGAGTGGTCGGATTGATGTCAATTGCTCTTGCCGGCAAAGTTTGAAAAGTGATGATACATTCAATATCCAGTGATGGTGTGTCACCTAAATGGCAATGTTTCTTTATAGGAACAAATTGTTCCGCTATCATGCCGGCTTTTCCTGACACAGGAACCCGGAGGTAAAAGCTGCATGGACAATCAAATGCCGGAAATAGGTCTGACTTTTGATGATGTATTGCTGGTGCCGCAGGCCAGTAGTGTCATGCCCAGGTCAGCGGATATATCCGCTCAGCTGACACGCAATATCCGTCTCAATATACCTGTTATTTCTGCTGCTATGGATACCGTCACTGAGTCCGGTACTGCTATTGCTTTGGCGCAGGAAGGCGGAATTGGTGTTATTCATAAAAATCTGACACCTGAATTTCAGGCTGCTGAAGTCAGAAGGGTCAAACGTTATGAGGCTGGTGTGGTGCAGGAGCCGTTGACTGTCTCACCCGAAACGACACTGGATGAAGTGCACCGGCTGGCAGCTGAACACGGCTTTTCCGGTTTCCCGGTACTCGATAATGATGGCAAGGTTTGTGGCATTGTCACCAATCGAGATATTCGTTTTGAGCGTGACCCGGGCAAGAGGGTTGCCGATATGATGACGCCGAAAGACCGGCTGGTGTCGGTTCAGCATGGCGTGGAGTTGGATGCCTGCAAGACGTTGTTCCGTGAACATCGTATTGAGAAGTTACCTGTCGTTGATACGGATGGTCGTTTGCAGGGCATGATCACGGTTCGCGATATTGAAAAATCCAAAGCCTTTCCCAATGCTGTACGTGATGATCTGGGTCGATTGCTGGCTGCCGCTGCTATTGGCGTGGGCGATAAGGAGATGGCGCGTTTTGAAGCGCTGTACGAGGCCGGTGTGGATGCCATTATCGTTGATACAGCGCACGGGCATTCCAAAGGCGTCATTGAACAGGTGCGTGAGATCAAACGTCATCATGGCGACAATATTCAGATCATTGGCGGTAATGTGGCAACAGCAGCAGCGGTGCGTGATCTGGCCGATGCCGGAGCGGATGCGGTTAAAGTGGGTATCGGGCCGGGCTCCATTTGTACCACACGCATTGTCGCCGGTGTAGGTGTACCGCAACTCACTGCCGTGATGCAGTGTTCAGCTGCCGGGCGCGATGCCGGCATTCCTATTATTGCAGATGGTGGCATCAAATTTTCCGGTGATTTTGCCAAGGCGATGGCAGCTGGAGCATCCACCAGTATGTTCGGTTCGATGTTTGCCGGTACTGAAGAAGCACCGGGAGAAAAGATTCTGTACAAAGGCCGCACCTACAAGGCTTATCGAGGCATGGGTTCAATCGGGGCGATGAAGCAGGGTAGTAAAGACCGTTATTTTCAGGGCGATGTCGATGAGGCCATGAAGCTGGTACCGGAAGGTATCGAGGGCCGTGTAGCCTATAAAGGGCCTTTGGGTGATATATTGCATCAGCTGATCGGGGGCTTGCGTGCTGCTATGGGTTATAGTGGAGCCGCCAGCATTGCTGAGTTACATGAGCGTGCCCAGTTTATTCGTATTACCGGTGCCGGATTGCGTGAATCGCATGTGCATGATGTGACGATTACTGAAGAGGCTCCGAATTATCGTTTCGAGTCCTGATGGTTGTACATGAATGAAACAAACAGCGCGACTGCATGTTTTTTTTTACGGCCGTGACGGTGCTTCATTCCACGTGGTGGAAAAAACCATGCGCATTAAACAGGCATCAGGCTTCCGCCCTTTGCCCCTGTAAACATAGACATGAAAAGTACCGCAGTGGATGAGGAACGCATGGAAAAGATATTAATTCTGGATTTTGGCTCGCAATACACACAGTTGATTGCACGCCGTGTGCGCGAGGCCGAGGTGTATTCCGAGTTGCATCCCTGGGATATGGCGGAAGATGCGATTCGAGCCTTTGAACCTTCCGGTATTATTCTGTCAGGTGGCCCCAATTCTGTTTATGATGAGGAAACACCAAAAGCACCCGAAATCATATTTGAGCTGGGTGTGCCGGTATTGGGTATCTGTTATGGTATGCAGGCTATGACGGCACAGCTGGGTGGTACGGTAGAAACAGGTCAGGTACGGGAGTTCGGCTATGCTGAAATTCTGACCTCCGGCGATTCCTCCTTGTTGCGCGGGATAGAGGACAAGGAAAACGGCGTACTCGATGTCTGGATGAGTCATGGTGACAAAGTGACAGGTTTGCCGGACGGGTTCCATGTGATTTGCAGCAATGATTCGACACCGATTGCCGGTATGGCCGATGAGTCACGCCATTATTATGCCTTGCAATTTCACCCCGAAGTTACCCATACTCGGCAGGGCACAGCGATTCTCTCTCGTTTTGTGCATGAAATCTGCGGTTGTGGTCGGCAGTGGACCATGCCGCACTATATTGATGAAGCGGTAGCCTCTATCCGTCAGCAGGTGGGCGATGAAGAGGTCATTCTGGGGCTGTCCGGCGGCGTCGACTCTTCGGTAGCGGCGGCACTGTTGCAGCGGGCCATCGGTGATCAGTTAACCTGTATTTTTGTTGATAACGGGTTGCTCCGTTTGAATGAGGCGGAACAGGTGATGCAAACCTTTGCCGAAAACCTCGGTGTGAAGGTCGATCATATCGATGCTTCCGAGGTGTTTTTAAATGAGCTGGCCGGTGTTTCCGATCCGGAAGCCAAGCGCAAAATTATCGGTCGTGAATTTGTACATGTATTCCAGCGCGAAGCGGAAAGAATGCCCAATGCCAAGTGGTTGGCTCAGGGTACAATTTATCCGGATGTGATCGAATCAGCCGGTTCCAAAACCGGCAAGGCCCATACCATCAAGAGTCACCATAATGTCGGCGGTTTGCCGGATACCCTGCATCTGAAATTGTTGGAACCACTGCGTGATTTATTCAAGGATGAGGTGCGTGAACTGGGCGTGGCACTGGGTCTGCCGCGAGAGATGGTTTATCGACATCCTTTCCCCGGGCCTGGTCTGGGGGTTCGTATTCTCGGGGAAGTCAAAAAAGAATATGCTGATTTGCTACGGTTGGCTGATGCGATTTTTATTGAGGAACTCGTCGCATCCGGCTGGTATGATAAAACTTCGCAGGCTTTTGTTGTGTTTCTGCCAGTGAAGTCGGTCGGCGTGATGGGTGACGGGCGTACCTATGAATGGGTAGTGGCTTTGCGTGCAGTGCAGACACAGGATTTTATGACAGCGCACTGGGCCGAATTACCGCATGCATTGCTGGCAAAAGTATCCAATCGCATTATCAATGAGGTGCGCGGCATCAACCGGGTTGTGTACGATGTCTCGGGCAAGCCGCCTGCAACGATTGAATGGGAATAATCGCATCTGACAAAACTTCTGCTATAATTGCAGGATTCGAAATAAAAAGGGGAAGAATATGCACATGAAGAAAACAATGATCGCAGCTGTATGTCTGGCCATACTGGCAGCCTGTTCGCAGCAAGCAGAGGTTAAGAAAGCCAAGCCTGCCGAGTTGCAGCTGAATAACGATAAAGCCAAACTCAGTTATGCTATCGGTATGGATATCGGCACGTCGCTGAAATCACTCAATGCCGATATGGACCGTGCAGCACTGACTGCGGCGATCAATGATCGCCTTGATGGTAAACCTTTGAAATTGAATGACGAGGATGCAGCTAAGGTAAAACAGGCATTTTTCAAGAAACGTGCAGAGGAACAGGCCGCGAAACAGAAAGCTATAGCTGAAAAGAACAAAGTCGATGGCGCAGCATTTCTTGCCGAGAACGGTAAGAAGGAAGGCGTGACCACAACCGAGAGTGGTTTGCAGTATGAAGTGATTACACAGGGTGATGGTGCCAAACCCAAGGCAACGGATAAGGTCACGGTGAATTATCGTGGAACACTGATTGATGGCACCGAGTTTGATTCATCCTATAAACGTGGCAAGTCGATCACATTCCCACTCAATGGCGTGATTAAGGGCTGGACTGAAGGCGTGCAACTGATGTCTGTCGGTTCCAAATACAAATTTGTCCTGCCTGCCGATCTCGCCTATGGCTCGCGTGGAGCCGGCCCGAAAATTGGTCCCGATAGCGTGCTGGTTTTTGAAGTGGAATTACTGGGTATCGGTGAACCTAAGACAACAGATGCAGCCAAACCAGCCGATACGGCTAAGATTGCAGATGCGATCAAGGCGGCAACAGCAGCCAAGGCAGGAAGCACAGCCAAAGCGGCTGATGCAAGCAAGGCGGCGGCAACAGCCAAAGCGGCTGATGCAGTCAAGGCAACGACAACAGCAAAATAGTACATCTGTATAATATCTGCAGTTGTTATCAACAACGCCAACCCCTTCTTCCGGATGTTCGGGAGGAGGGGTTTTTCATGAATGACTCTGAGAGGTAATCATGTTAAAACAGTACAAGGTATGGGATGCACCGACACGGCTGTTTCATTGGGTCAATTTCGTTACGGTCATTCTGCTGATTCTGGTTGGCACACTCATGCTTTATAAGAAGGACCTCGGCATTGTCAGCCTGGATGCCAAGATTGCTATCAAGGAGCTGCATGTGGTGATTGGCTATGTGTTTGTGCTGAACTTGATGATCCGGTTGGTCTGGGGTTTTATTGGTAATCGCTTTGCCCGCTGGCGTGCAATTCTGCCGGGCACCGGTTTTGGTAATACTGTCTCGGCTTACATTGCCAGTATCAAACGGGGCGAACCGCAACAGTTTCTGGGTCATAATCCACTGGGCCGACTGGCAGTGATTTTTCTGATGTTGTTATTGATTTCACAGGCAGTGACCGGTCTGATCCGGGCCGGTACTGATATCTATTATCCGCCGTTCGGTTCGATATTTGCCGCACAGGTGGCTGCCGAGGGTGTCGATCCGGCAACGATCAAGCCGTATGACAAGACAGGTACGGATGCCACAAAGTACAAGGCGTTGAAAGAATTCAAACATATCTATGGCGAGATTCACTATTACACATTTTTTGCACTGCTGGTAATGATCCTGCTGCATATTTTTGCTGTGGTGCGGGCAGAGATCACAGGGGGCGGGGGTCTGGTTTCAGCCATGTTTTCCGGCAGGAAAATCTTGTCGAAAGAACCGGAAGATTTGGATGACCGTTCACGCTAACTTTATCGAGCCTCAAATTTTCACAACATAAGGCAGAGCAACCAAAACAGAACCAACAATCACAAGCAGGAATACATTCGATATAAAATACGGAAAGATAAACAGGGCAATGCCGACTATCAGGGGAACGGCTGCCCTTTGTTTTTTTCCATAGACAAAGAATCCGAGGCCGATCGCTCCGAACACCATTCCCCAAATGAGTTGCGCCGAGCTTTCCATTTAGCCTTGATAGTAATGAAATTGAACACGCATGACTAAACCTCTTTTGCGCTTCGGGAAACGGTTGAATTTAGTCTCCGAAAGGTTGTCCATATCGAACGTTTCTGCCACGGCATTTACTTGCGCCATCCATAAGACTTAACTGTTACCGCACGACCACATCAAAGCAGCGCGGGCACAGTTCATTGTGTGTTTCGTGATCGGGCTGGGCAGCTTCACCGAAATTCCAGCAGCGCGGGCATTTCACGCCATCTGCAGCTTTGATTGAGATGGCATCACCTGATTCTACCTCGGCGACGATGAACAGTTGTTCCCAGCTTTCATCCAGCGACTTGGCAAATGATTCCTCCAGATTCGGTACTGTGATGGTGGCTGCAATGGAGGAGCCGACCACTTTATCCTTTTTGGCTTCATCGAAGGCTGTATTGACCTGTTCACGAATGGCAAAGAAGGATGCCCATGCATTCTCATCAATGTTGATATCAGCAACCGGATGGAAGGTTTGCAGATGGATAGAGTTTTCGTCCGATCCAGGCAGATATGCCCATGCTTCTTCAGCGGTAAAGGGCAGGACCGGCGCAATCAGATGAATCAGGGTATCGGCAAGATCGTAGACAGTGGCGCGTGCCGATGCGCGGCGTGCGGAGTGTGCTCCGTCGCAATAAAGACGATCCTTGATGATATCAAGATAGAAACCACCCAGATCAACCGAACAGAAGTTGTGTATCTCCTGATGAATGCGGTGAAACTGGTAGGTTTCGTTGCAGCTGTGTACATGGCTTTCCAGGCGTGACAGGCGATGCATGGCCCATTGATCCAGCGGCATACGATCAGCCAGTGGTACAGCATCGCATTCAGGATCGAATCCGTTCAGGTTACCAAGCAGGAAGCGGATTGTGTTGCGGATACGGCGATAAGCTTCGGCCAGTTGTTTGACGATTTCATCGGAGATGCGGATATCAGCCGAATAATCCGAGGATGCAATCCACAGGCGCAGAATGTCAGCGCCCATCTGCTGGATGATTTTTTGCGGTGCAATTACATTGCCCTTTGATTTGGACATCTTGTTGCCATTTTTGTCGACCACAAATCCGTGTGTCAGAACACCTTTGAATGGTGCAACGCCACGTGTGCCGACACTCTCCAGCAGGGAGGACTGGAACCAGCCGCGATGCTGGTCTGACCCTTCCAGATAGAGGTCGGCGGGGCTGTTAAGGTCATCACGCTGTTCCAGTACGCAGGCATGGGTGCTGCCCGAATCGAACCAGACATCGAGGATGTCAGTTTCTTTTTCAAAATCGGAACCGCCGCAATCGGGACATGTTACTCCTGTTGGCAGGAAATCGGAGACATCTTTGGCAAACCACACATCGGCACCGTTTTCTTCCACCTGTCTGGCAATGGCTTCCACCACCTCAGGCGAAGTAACTTTATGCGAGCCGCAGGCGCAACGGATGACTGTGATCGGTACGCCCCAGTTACGCTGGCGTGATACACACCAGTCCGGGCGCTGCTCGACCATGGTACGAATACGGTTTTCGCCCCATGCCGGAATCCACTCTGTTTTCCTGATTTCCGCCAATGCCTTGTTGCGCAGGTCGTTGTTGTCCATGGAGATGAACCATTGCGGTGTGGCACGAAAGATGAGCGGTTTATGGCAGCGCCAGCAGTGCGGATAGGAATGTTTGATCTGGCTGGTCTCGAGCAGCGCCCCGCAGCTTTGCAGGTGCTCGACCATGATGGCATTGGCCTGATAAACATGTCGCCCTTCGACCACGGGTGTGCCTTCGACAAACACACCGGTATCTCCAACCGGATTAAAGGCTTTGAGGCCGTATTTCATGCCGATCTCATAATCTTCCTGGCCGTGGCCGGGGGCGGTATGCACTGATCCGGTACCTGCTTCCAGGGTGACATGATCACCGACCAGAATTGGAGCCTCCTGATCCAGATAGGGATGACGGAAGACACGTTTATCCAGTTGTGCACCATTCACGCGGGCTACAACGCTTCCCTGCGCTCCAATGGCCGTGAGCACGTCGTCTTTCAAATCCTCAGCCAGAATCAGGATTTCTCCGGATTTCAGATTGCTATTGTCACCGGCATTGGTGATGCGAATGGCGGCGTATTCGATATTCGGGCCAACCGACACAGCCAGGTTGGCAGGAATTGTCCACGGCGTGGTGGTCCAGATGACAATGGACACATCCCCGGACAATTCGGCAGCGATATCAGTCAAATCTTCACCGGCGTTGAATTTTACATAGATGGAATGGGATGTGTGATCATCATACTCCACTTCGGCTTCTGCCAGCGCCGTAGCACATGAAACGCACCAGTGCACCGGCTTGGCTCCTTTATACAGACCGCCGTTGGCAAGGAACTTGCCGATTTCACGTACTGTATTGGCTTCGAAACGGTAGTCCATGGTGACATATGGGTTCTCCCAGTCACCGGTAATACCGAGGCGCTTGAATTCTTCACGCTGCACATCGATCTGCCCTCTGGCATAGTCGCGGCATTCACTGCGGAATTCGGAATCGGAAATATCCTCTTTTTTACGTTTCTTTTTCTTGAATTTCTCTTCGACTTTCAGCTCAATGGGCAGGCCGTGGCAATCCCATCCCGGCACATAGGGCGCATCGAAACCCATCATGGTGCGTGAGCGAATGACAATGTCTTTTAACACTTTATTGACAGCATGGCCGATATGAATGCTGCCATTGGCATAGGGCGGTCCATCATGCAGTACGAATTTGGGCGCATGCTTGCGTGCCTCACGGATCCGGGCGTAGAGATTGTTCTCCTCCCACGCGGCCAGTTGTTTCGGTTCATTGTTCGGCAAGTTGCCGCGCATCGGAAAGTCGGTTTTCGGCAGGAAAACGGTTGGCCGATAATCGAAGGTATCTTTCATTTGGTTGTCGTTGCCCACTATATGCTCCACTCGTTCATTCAAAGGCCGCGGATAATATGCAAATCAATTGCTTTTGTCTCAGATGAAATGTGACTGCATGACATCATGCATCGGATTGATTTATGATAAGAGCTGGTTTTAGAGGTGATTCATACTAACAATATAAGAAGTGCTTTGTTAAAAAACAGGTTGTAGACGCGTAGGGTATCAGGAAAGAATTTCTCTTGCTCCCTTGCAGTCCCGGGCAATCTGTTCAGCCAGATCATCATGGCCTGTGAATTTGCGGTCTTCCCGGATGCGTTGTACAAAAGAGACACTCAGGCATTGATCATAGACGTCCGGGGTATCATCCAGCAGATGCGTTTCCAGTAGCAGGGTTCGACCGTTGAAAGTGGGGCGGTAGCCCAGATAGGCAGCACCATTCCACTTTCCGGTTTCAGATTTGGCACGCACGGCGTAAATACCAACAGGCGGGTGGGCCAGATCGGCCACATCAATATTAGCCGTCGGAAAGTTCATCTGACGGCCGCGTTTTTCACCATGTAATACCTTGCCGGCAATCGAGTAATTCCGGCCCAGCAATGTGGTCGCTAACCTGAAATCAGCGGCTTCAACTGCTGAACGGATACGGGAAGATGAAACCACAGCTCCCATCATTTCAAAGGCAGCAGCTTCAGTGACAGTGAAGCCTCTGGTGTCGCCAAGCGTACGCAGGTTATCAACATGGCCTTCACGATCATGGCCGAAGGCAAAATCGTAACCGACATGGATATGTTTGAAGCTGAAGGTGTCATGCAACAAACATGAAAATTTATTAGCCGACCAGCTGGCCAGTTCCATGTTGAACTCCAGCAGTAATACAGCATCAACACCAGCTGCTTTCAGATACTGCATTTTCTCCTGAACATGACAGAGGCGGCGCGGGGCTTCCTCGGGGAACAGTACAGCCCGCGGATGCGGTTCGAAAGTAACTACAATCGTTGGGCCACCTACTGCCTGAGCATGGCCGTGTGTTTCAGCCAGAACCTGCTCATGGCCCATATGTACGCCATCAAAATTACCAACAGTGATGGCACCGCCCTTGAGTTCTGATATCTCTGCAGCTTCCTGCCATGAATCGATGATTTGCATGCTGCGCAGGCTACAACTTCTCCAATTTTCATTCACGCACCAATATGTTGTTTCGAACAGAGAAAATACCCGGTATGGAAATTTAAGGTGCCAGTTTCCAGCGATGCTTTCCTGCACGTCATTTTACGTTCTTTGTAGTGAAAAACTATCCGATAGCACTGGTTTTTTCCGGCCAGTGACATTCGGCTGCGACAGGGCACTGGTGGCATTTGGGTTTGCGTGCTGTGCAGATATAGCGACCATGCAGAATCAGCCAGTGATGGGCATGCTGCATGAATTCCTTAGGAATGACTTTCAGTAATCCTTTTTCTACATCCAGAGGGGTCTTTCCGGGGGCCAGACCAGTGCGGTTGCCGAGTCGGAAGATATGCGTATCTACTGCCATAGTCGGCTCACCGAACAAGACGTTAAGCACAACATTGGCCGTTTTTCGACCTACACCGGGCAATGCCTCCAATGCTTTTCGCGTACGGGGTACTGCATTGTTATGTTTGCTAACCAGTATTTCACAAGTGCCGATAAGGTGTTTTGCCTTGCCGTTATAAAGTCCGAGCGAGGAGATGTACGTTTTCAGCTTCTCCTCGCCCAGCTTAAGAATTGTCTCAGGTGTGTTGGCAACAGGATAGAGTCTGGCAGTGGCCTTGTTGACACCAGTATCGGTAGATTGGGCTGACAGCATGACAGCGGCCAACAGTTCGAATTCATTACTGTAATTCAGTTCGGTGACTGGCTTCGGATTGGCGGCCTGCAGGTGTTCAAAAAAACGCCGAATTTCTACGGCGGTCATGGATGCAGACAAGATTTATTCGTTGAGCTCTTTCATGGTCAGAGTGACCTGATGGTTCACAATATCACCGGCAGGATTGAATATCTGCTCGGTAAGGAATATGGTATTATCATCTATTTTATCAATTTTCCCGTTGTTTTTCCCCATATAGTTCCCCTGGCGCACAATGTATCCTTTTTTGGCAGCATCCTCGATCATGGCCACGCGTTCTCCGCCCATGCTGAAAATGGCCACAAGCCTGAGCACATCGAGATCAAATTTTTCCAGCGGATCCCGGTTGCGATTGGCCATGATCCTTTTCTTTTCCAGTAGTGAGGCCTGATGGCTTGCTGCAACACGGGCAAGATAAGAGACAAATGGATCGCGCAGGTTGGCAAAATCAATTTCCGGAGCCTTGACCATATGCTTCAATGCATCAGGGATATCCGCATCATTGACGGCAGGAGCAGCTATCAGGGGGGAAACGCTTAGCATGAACCCCAAAATTAGCCATATCAAATACTTCATGATGATCTCCCTGCAAGCAGCAGTAACTTACTCACAAGCAATTACAGCAGAATGCTTGCCACATGCAAAGTTTTGTACTGTTACAAAAAAGCCGGCTGCCGGGGAATCGTGACATTTTGGCGGTTATCGTTTGCCGGAAGAACCAAACCCTCCGCCGCCGCGTTTGGTTTCTGACAGTGCATCGACTTGCTGGAAATCTGCCTGTACGAACGGTGCAATAATCATTTGGGCAATACGATCACCGCGTTGAACTGTAAACGCTTCGCTACCGTGATTGATCAGAATGACGCCAACTTCGCCACGATAATCGGCGTCGATCGTGCCGGGCGAGTTAAGCACGGTGATGCCGTGTTTCAGAGCGAGACCTGAACGGGGACGAATCTGCGCTTCGTAATTATCCGGTAGAGCCATGGCAAAGCCGGTTTTTATCAGGGCATGGGTGCCAGGCTCAATGGTGATGTCTGCATCGACAGCGGCGCGCAAATCAGCGCCGGCGGCATGTGTAGTGGCGTAAAAGGGGAGATCAATGCCTTCGCCATGCGGTAGTTTTTGTATGTGGACGGCGGGGTTTTGGTGGCTCATGTATGCATCTCCGTAATATGATTGATAATCTGTTCAGCAAACTCAATTTTTGTTCCGGCTTTCATAAGCTGTTCTTCATTGCAGCTAACCCACCAGCCGCTGGCGCTGTCACTACTCATGTTTGAAACGTCATTGGCAACGATGGCATCCACTTGTTTTTGCAGTAGTTTTGCTTTGGCATATTCGAGATGATTCGAACTCTCAGCTGCAAACGCAATGACTTTTGAGGGTCTGGCATTCATGGTGGCAATATGGGCGATAATGTCAGGGTTGGCAGTCAATTCAAGGTGCATGGTGGATGTGTTGCCGCGTTTCAGTTTTTCCGCATGAGGCTCGCTAAAACGGAAATCACTGACGGCAGCCGTGCCGATAAATATATCCGCTCCGGCAGCCTCCCGTTCACAAGCAGTAAACATGTCTTCTGCCGATTCGACATCACGGCGTTTTACTTTCGGGTGCGTATCCGGTGTGCCCGGTCCGGCGATAAAAGAGACATTTGCCCCTCTGATAGCAGCTAGGTCAGCGAGCATCGCTCCCAGCTTGCCACTGGCACGGTTAGTTAGAATACGCACAGGGTCCCATGATTCTACGGTCGGGCCAGCGTTAATCACCCAGCGCTGGCCGTGTAACTGCTGTTCTGTGACCAGCGGCAGCAATGCGGAGTAAATGGTATCCAGTTCGGCCAGTCTGCCCGGACCCTGTTCACCGCAGGCCAGTTCACCTTTGGCCGGGCCTACGGTTTGCATGCCGCGCTGCTTCAGCGTTGTCATATTGCGCTGGGTGGCCTCGGATTCCCACATCGAGGTATTCATGGCCGGCGCCAGCAATACCGGTTTGTCGCAGACCTGCATGATCGTGGTTAGCAAGTCATCGGCGATGCCGTGCGCTATTCGTGCCAGCAGGCTGGCTGTAGCTGGCGCGATAACCAACGCATCAGCTTGACGCGCCAGCGCGATATGCCCCATCTCACGTTCGGATGTCAGGTCAAATAATTCAGTAAATACCTGATTGCCAGTAAGCGCTTCAAAGGTGAGCGGGGTAACAAATTCGCAGGCGGATCTGGTCATCACGCAATGCACATCCGCACCGGCCTTGCTCAGCATGCGCGCCAGTTCGGCCACCTTGTAGACGGCGATGCCGCCGCCGATGCCAATGAGGATTCTTTTACCATTCAACATATCTATAGCCTTGAACTACAAGTTATGACTGAAGCTCCTTCAGCGTGTTGAGGACGGTTTCGACGTGATCTTTGACGCGGACCTTGCGCCATGCAAAGGCGATATCGCCTTCCGGGTTGATAATGAAGGTGGAGCGTTCGACGCCAAGATATTCCCTGCCGTAATTCTTTTTGAGTTGCAATACGTCAAAGGCCTTGCACAGGGCTTCTTCGGTATCTGCCATGAGTGGAAAGTTCAGCCCCTGTTTCTCGGTGAAGCGGGCATGCGATTTAGCTGAATCGCGACTTACACCGGTCACAGCGGCGTTGGCACCCGTAAAATCGGATAATGCATCGCGGAATCCACACGATTCGGTCGTACATCCCGGTGTGCTGTCCTTGGGATAGAAATAGAGAATGATCCATTGGCCTTTTAGATCAGCCAGTTTCAGACGTCCTTCAGGCCAGGTATCCAGTTCAATATCTGCTGGCGCGGCATCGCCGGGGTTGATGTTGTAATCTGCCATGACTGTTACCTCGATTTGAATTTGTTAGCGTTGGCGCGAAACCGTAGCGCAAGGGGCCATTGAATGCAGCAAGAAACCACAAAGATTACACCGAAATCGATCTTACTGGCAGAGCCACGTGGTTTCTGTGCCGGCGTGGATCGGGCTATTGAAATCGTCGAGCGGGCATTGCAGGTCTATGGCGCACCGGTCTATGTGCGACATGAAATAGTACATAACCGTTTTGTGGTCGATGGTTTGCGTGCCAAGGGGGCCGTGTTTGTTGAAAGCATGGATGATGTGCCGGATGGATCATTGCTGATTTTTTCCGCCCATGGTGTCAGCAAGGCTGTGCGCGAGGCAGGTTCCAGGCGCGATTTGCATATTATCGATGCGACCTGTCCGTTGGTCACCAAGGTACATCTGGAGTTACTGCGTCATTATACCAACGGGCTACAGGTCGTATTAATCGGCCATGCCGGGCATCCGGAAGTCGAGGGAACGATGGGGCAGGCACCGGAAGGGGCGGTGTTGTTGATTTCCGAACCGGAAGATGTGGCTGGCTTGCAAGTGAACAACCCCGAAAAACTGGCATTTGTGACGCAAACGACCCTGAGCGTGGATGATACACGCGAGGTACTGGATGCGTTGAAAGCGAGGTTCCCTAATATTATCGGGCCGAAACGTGAGGATATCTGTTATGCCACCAGCAATCGACAGGAAGCGGTCAAGGCGCTGGCCCATCAATGCGATGTGGTCCTGGTGATCGGTTCGAAAAATTCATCCAACTCCAACCGCCTGCGTGAGGTGGCTGAACGTGCAGGAAGTTATGCGTATTTGATAGATGGTCCGGATGATATTGATATCAACTGGTTTTCAGCGGATACAAAAGTGGGTATCACAGCAGGTGCTTCAGCGCCCGAAAGGTTGGTTAAACAGGTTGCAGGTTGGCTCAGTGAACATGGGTTTTCGAATATTGATACACTTACAGTCAAGGAAGAAAATGTAACTTTTATACTGCCGGAAGAACTGCGTTAACGAAGCATTTTACCTCACCCCGGGATGAATACATATTTTACAATAACAGGCTCCTGACGACAGTTGTTGTAACATCAGTCGTCAGGAGGGAAACACTGAATCACTGCTTCCATGCAGTGATTCAGCATCATGTTGCGAAAATGGCACCCCCCGGCTCCGTCAGATACCACGATTGTGCAAATCAAACAGTTTTCAGATGGTGAATCATCAGTTTTAAATCGCCCATGTTGATAGTCTGCCCGTGTTCAACATTATGTTTTTTCAAAAAGAATGTGCGGCCACCACGGTGTTCCAGTACTGTTTTCGCGCGGGCTGAGGAGCCGAATTTCTGTTCGGTTGCTTCAAAATAAGATGTAATCGTTTGTTTAATGATCATATTAAGCTCCTTGTAAAAATTTTCTGCATGGTGAAAATGAATGATGACATGATGTTGACAGGCAGATGACATCTGTGTGGCAACATGGAAATAGAAATCACGGGCCATTCAAAACCCGGAGATGAATAAACAGGTTAAAAACCCTTTCGTTCGCTGATATGCTCAGCCCGGGCAGCAGTTGATACGGCAAAGAACAGGCAATGGAGGTTCCTCATGGGGCGGATTCATCGTTACGAAGGAGAGGAGGTCATTGTTGAATTCGACCTCTCTCGCTGTATTCATACAGGTGATTGCAGCCGTGATCTTTCCGAAGTATTTAATACCAAACGCAGTGGTCGCTGGGTGAAGCCGGATGCTGCACCAGTTGCAGATGTTGCACGTATTTGTGCTCAGTGTCCGACCGGAGCACTGAGCTGTATCAGTAAATCAACAAACCAGCCGATGGATGTGCCACCGGATCACAATACGGTACAACCGATAGCTGATGGTCCGCTTTATGTGCATGCAGACATGACAGTAAACGGCAAGTCAGGGCGAGGCTATCGCGCCGCTTTCTGCCGTTGCGGAGCGTCACGGCTTATGCCTTACTGCGATAACACCCACCGGGAAACCGGGTTCCATGATGCGGGTGATGTTGCTGTGGTGATGCCGTCAAAAAAGGCTGATGAAGATGGCAAGCTGGAGATTAACACCATTCCCGACGGACCGCTTATGATTCAGGGAGCGTTTACACTGGTCGATGGTTCCGGCCATGAGACCTGTACCAATTCAGGAATCGCAATGTGCCGCTGTGGAGCTTCGAATATGAAGCCATATTGCGATGGCTCCCACACATTTTCCGGTTTTCAATCCGGTAAATGAAAAGTGCGGATAAGCTGTTTGCGTTGAAAGGAGAACCCTGCTTGGGGGGGTGGGTCAGGTCAGCACAGGAAATTCAGTGTTTGATCGAGGGGGCCTTCGTTGATGCAATACTGTGCCACAGCTTGCACCTTGGGTTTGGCATGGAAGGCGATGCCGAGTCCCGCAGCCTGAATCATCGGCAAATCATTGGCGCCATCGCCGATGGCGACAGTCTGGGTTAACGGGATGCTGTAAATTTCCGCCTGCTCCAACAGGCAGCGGCGTTTGGTTTCAGCATCGACAATATCGCCAATAATGCCGCCGGTCAGTTTACCATCCCTGATATCGAGAACGTTGGACCGGGTGAAGTCGAGTTGCAGTCTTTTTTCAAGCTTATCTGTGAAATAGGTGAAGCCGCCAGAGACCAGGCCGATCTTCCAGCCATGTTGCTTGAGGGTCGTGATCAGTGGCTCGGCGCCCTGGGTGAGTTCAATGCATTGTTCATAGACCTGATCCAGCACGCTGGCATCAAGTCCGCTGAGTAACTGAACCCGTTCGGTCAGTGATTCTGCGAAATCCAGTTCGCCGCGCATGGCACGTTCGGTAATCTCGGAAATCTGTGTTTTGATGCCCAGAAATCCGGCAATTTCGTCAATGCATTCGCACTGGATCAGTGTTGAATCCATGTCCATAAACAATAAGCCGGGCTGGGAAAGGGTAGGGCAAGTACACATGGCAAGCATGCTGCCAAGCTTGGAACAAAAGCAAAAGCATTTCACATATCTTTCAATCACAAGGAGAACTGAACCGGAATATTCAGCTATAAATATGTTCTGAAAAAACCTGATTTGCCCATGTTTTCATCAATGCCCTATGAGATCCCCGTACTTCCGCGATTCAATCCTTGAGTAACTCATCGAGGAATTTGATGCAGTCTTTTAGTTGCCCACGTTTATCATCTGATGTATGTAACAAAGTGAGATTACCATCCGGAGTGAGTCGGAAACGGTTGGGTTCTTTCTGGACGCGCATCAGCATTTTGCCGGGGTCAATATGGAATTCTGCAGTAAAATGGAGACGCATACCCATATTACCCTCCTTGATGGCAGCAAGCCCGAGTTCGGAGGCACGCCAGCGGATACGCTGTTGTTCGAGACAGTATTTGGCTTTATCCGGCATGCGCCCAAAGCGGTCGGTCATTTCCTCAAATAACAGTGCAATCTGAGCATCATCTTCAGCTTGTGAAATCCGCCTGTACAGGTTCAGCCGTTCACCTGTCTGCGGTATATAATCCAGTGGCAGGATGGCATTGATGCCCAGATGAACATCGACAGGTTGTTTCGGTTTGACGTGTTCACCGCGTGCTTCGGCTACTGCTGTTGCAAGCATATCCATGTACATATCCAGCCCGATCTCTTCGATGCGGCCACTTTGTTCCGCACCTAACAGGTTACCTGCACCACGAATTTCCATGTCCTGCCTCGCCAGCAGGAAACCGGCTCCGAGTTCAGTGTGTTCGGCAATGGCTTGCAAGCGTTCGCGTGCGTCGGCTGTCATGGCGCGTGCGTCGGGTGTGAACAGGTAAGCATAGGCCTGGCGGTGGCTACGTCCGACCCGGCCTCTGATTTGATGCAGTTGCGACAATCCGAGTAGGTCGGCGCGTTCGACAATCAGGGTATTGGCATTGGGTACATCCAGCCCTGATTCGACAATCGTAGTGCAGACAAGCATATGCAGTCGACCCTCGTAGAAGGCCATCATCTGTCGGTCCAGTTCAGCTGGACTCATCTGGCCATGGGCAATGCCGATTTCTGCTTCCGGAACGTCTTCTCTCAATCTGGCTGCAATGCGTTCGATACTTTTAACATGATTGTGCAGATAATAAATTTGACCGCCGCGATAGAGTTCGCGCCGGATCGCTTCAGCAGCAATATGCGGGTCAAAGCTGGATACCATGGTGCGAATGGCTTCCCGTTCAGCCGGTGGTGTGCTGATAATTGATACGGTGCGAAGGCCTGACAAGGTCTGGTGCAACGTGCGGGGGATGGGTGTGGCCGTCAAGGTGAGCAAGTCCACGCTGGTGTGTAATGTTTTCAGCTTTTGTTTGTGTTTGACACCAAAGCGTTGTTCTTCATCGACAATGACCAGGCCGAGATCGGCGAATTTGAATTGTTCCGACAGCAAACGATGGGTGCCGACGATGATGCGGGTATTACCACCGGCCAGTTCGCGAACGATGTGGTCGGTATCCTTCTTGCCCTGTAAACGGGAAATCAATGCAACGTTTAGATCAGCACCGGAGAAACGCTCGGAAAAACTGGCATAATGCTGATTGGCCAGCACAGTGGTTGGCGTCAGTACAGCGACCTGCCGGCCCGAGGCGGCCACGATAAATGCTGCCCGCATGGCAACTTCTGTCTTACCGAAACCGACATCACCGCAGATGACCCTATCCATTGGCTTGTTACTGGAGAGGTCACGCATAATAGCATCAATGCTTTCTGCCTGATCATCGGTTTCCTCATACGGGAAACGGGCCGCAAACTCTTCATAGGCCTGCATGATTGGGCCCTGCATAGAGTAGGGCGTACGCGTATTTCCGCTTCGTGCAGCTTCAACTTCGATAAGTTCGTGTGCCATGGACAACAAGTCGTGCTTGACCCGTTCACGGGTTCTCTTCCATTTCTCGGAACCCAGCTTATTGAGACTGGGTAATTCATCACCCGTATACCGATGCAGCCGTGCCAACTCCTCAACGGGTACGAACACATGGGTTTTGTCAGCATATTCAATCTTGATGAAATCAGCGATTTCATTTTCATCGCCAAGGCTTTCCAGTCCCTGATAGCGACCAATGCCATGGTCTTCATGCACCACTGGGTCACCCGGATTCAGCTCAGCCAGCGATGTAAAAACATCAGCGCGGAGCACGGTAGTGTTGCGGCTGCGTTTGCGTGGCAGATGTTGGCCGAGCAATTCGCGGCCAGTCAGAAATAACAGTTTCTGCGCCGGTATGGCAAAACCGCTATCAAGATAACCGATAGTGGAGCTCAGTGGCAAACCGGCGCAATCAACCAGTGACGGGCAAACTGCAACGTTGGCGATATCCGCACAAGCTTCAATCATACGCTCCTGCTGTCCGAGACCATGGGCGATCAGATTCAGCTTCCAGCCTGCATCCAGTTTCTTTTTCAGTAATGTGCGCATGGCCTGAACAGGGTGAGTACGATCAGTAAAATCGCTCAGTGCCGGTGCAGCAGCTGTTTTAGGTATGTCTGTTTTTGGCAGAGACGTTGCCTTGATGGCTGTTTCCACAGCATATAGCTCTTGCGGGCTGATACTTGGTTCAGCGCTGGCACGCACCATTTCAAACTGAGCTCTCACTTGTACGGCAAAATTTCGCATGTGTGTTTCGATATCACGATCAGCATAAATATAACAACTTTCGGGTAGATAATCGAACAGGCGCGCAGTTTGCGTATAAGTCAGCGGCAATAATGCTTCGATGCCTGGATGCGGGCGTCCGGCCTGCACTGCAGTCAGCATTGGATGTGTGCGCAGTTGTGGAAAACGGGCGCGAAATGCTGCAATAAAGGTGTCACGGCCCGGCTTGTCTAGAATCACTTCACGTACTGGCACCGAGGTGAAAGCATCCAGATTCTCGCCCGAACGCTGCGTTTCCGGATCGAAACGGCGAATCGATTCGATATCGTCACCAAACAGGTCAATACGTAATGGTGTTTCTTCGGTAGCCGGCCAGATATCGAACAAACCACCACGAGCGGCAAATTCACCCGGAGCCAACACGCGTTCGGCTGTCATCATACCAGCTTCGGCTAAACGCGTTTTCAAACTGATAATATCCAGGGGCATATTTATTTTCAGTTGCCAGACATGGGCAGCGACCGTTTCCGGTGGAGCAATACGTTGAAGCCAGGCCGGCAGTGCCGTCAATACCAGACCTTTTGGCTCGGGCGTATTGAGCAGTCGCCCCAGCGTGGAAAATCGTTCACCGACAATACCGTGATATGGGGAAACACGGTCGTAGGGCAGCACTTCCCATGCTGGAAATCGCCACAACAGTTCGGGTTGGTCTTGCAGAAAAAAGGCGATTTCTTCGGTCAGCTGACGGTAGCTGCGCAAGTCAGGGCATATCCAGACATGTAAACGGTTCGAGCGTGCCATGCCTGCCAGATGCCAGGCCAGTCCGGTTAAAGGGTGTGGAAATGTTTGGTTCTGTTGATTGTTTGTTGCTGTACTCATTGGGCCGCGCATACTGCCGCAGTATAGCAGCTGGCGCAGCAATGAAGTCTTGTCAGAAGCTGTTTACACGAATTGGTTTGCGAGATTTTGGAGCAAGGCGCTAAAGTGCCATGGTATTGAATCAGCATTTCATGCGTCTGATAGCTGGTGTAGGGTGTCGCGGCGCAAAAACGGAAGGGAGCTTTGGCGATGAGTGTGAAAAGTAAAATACTGCCAACGAATGAGGAAGCTCTCCGGCTGGCCAGGCATGATGTCTTGCGTTTACAGGAATTACTGGCCGGCATGCATGAATGCGAACTGTCGGATTTGCTGCTCTCTTGCCGAAATGATGAAGAACGCCTCGTTATTACTCAGCACATTCCTGATGAACTGTTAGGCGATGCCCTGCTCGAATTGCCCGAAGGCATGCAGGAAGATTTGCTTGCCCTGCTTAAACCCGGTGAGATCGAAGGTGTGGTGGAGCATCTTGATTCTGATGATGCCACTGATCTTCTGCAGAATGTCGACAAAGACGTTGCCGACGAGATAATCGAACGGCTGGAACCGGCAGATCGGCGTGAAATCAAACCTTTGATGGCCCATGATGAGGAATCTGCCGGTGGTTTGATGCAGGTCGAGCTATTTAAGGTGCGCCACGACTGGAGTGTTGAGAAGGTTATTCAGGTGCTGAGGCGCTTCGGCAAAGAGATCGAGAACCTCCATTACGTATATGTTGTTGATGATGATGATTTGCTTGTCGGCGTACTGAGTCTTCATGCGTTGTTGTTTGCCGGTGCCGAGATTATCGTGACTGAAATTACCAATGTCGATTTTCCACGTGTCGCGGCAGGGCAGGATCAGGAAGAGGTTGCCCGTATTTTTGACAAATATGATATGCTGGCTTTGCCGGTTGTCGATGATGCTGGTGTTTTGGTTGGCCGTATTACGGCGGATGATGTGATTGATGTGATTCAGGAAGAGGCGACCGAGGACATGTATCGCCTGGCTGCGCTCTCCGACCAGGATGATTTATCTGAGCCGGTGGCAAAAACCACCCGAAGACGTGGTGTTTGGCTGGCAGTCAATTTGCTCACAGCCATTATTGCATCTCTTGTTATTTCCCGGTTTGAAGCAACGCTTTCCCAAATTGTGGCGCTGGCGATACTGATGCCGATTGTGGCCAGTATGGGAGGAATTGCAGGTACCCAGACGCTGACGGTCATTGTGCGCAGTATTGCCCTTGGCCGGGTGACTTTTGATAATGCCCGCCGTGCTTTAATGAAAGAAGTGTCTGTGGGAGTAGTTTCCGGACTGATATTTGCTGTTATCATGGGTATTATCGCCGCCTTATGGTTTCCTGAACTTGGTTTTAAGCTGGGTTTGATTATTGCTGCGGCGATGATGGTCAATTTATTCGTGGCAGGGCTTGCCGGTGCTATGATTCCACTGACACTGCAACGGCTGAACATAGACCCGGCCCTTGCTTCCGGCACGATTCTGACCACGGTTACCGATGTAGTCGGGTTTTTCTCTTTTCTGGGGCTGGCTGCGGTGTTCCTTGTTTGACAAGATTGGGATTGTTTTTGTTACACGCGGCGGTGTTGTTTCCCGCGTGCGTGCATTCAGGGCGCTTCGCTCGAAATGCCATGCAGTGCAACAAAAGTGGCTATATCGCTATAGCCAGAATTCATGTGAACAGGCCATGCCCTCCCTTGAACTTGACATTATCTCTTTTTTATAAGATAAGTTGCACTGATTTGTGCTAGTATCGCTTAAGCGGCGGAGGGTAAGTGTCCTTTTTTTCAAGTAAGTCTGGAGACCTGATAGGGGTGGATATTGGTTCAACCAGCATCAAGCTGGTGCAATTATCCAGATCACGCTCGGGTTTTGAACTGATGTCGATGGCTGAGGTTCCCTTGCCACGTGATGCCATTGTTGAAAATACCATTATTGACTCCGCAGCTATTTCCGACGCTCTGGCCGAGGCTCTGAGGCGTGCTCGTCCGTCGACGAAGAATGCAGCACTGGCTGTTTCCGGCAATGCCGTGATTATCAAATCTTTCAAGATGCCATTGACGACTGAGTTTGAGCTGGAAGCTCAAATTGAGTATGAAGCCGACCAGTATGTCCCTTATGATATTGATGATGTATTTCTCGATTTCCATATCCAGGGTATTTCTGCTGATGATCCCGAGCAAATGGATGTGGTACTGGTTGCCTGCAAGCGGGAGGTTGTTGAAGATTATCAACAAGTCCTTAATGAAGCCGGCCTGCATGTGAAATGTATGGACTGTGATGTTTTTGCTCTAGAGAATGCGGCTGAAATAACCGATGAACATACAGCAGCAGTTATAGGCAGTGAATACTCACTTCCGGACGAAGATGCAGAGGTAAACGCACTGATTAATATAGGTGCCAATATGATCAATATCAATGTGCTTATTGATGGCCGCTCGGCGTTTGTGCGTGACCAGTTTTATGGTGGGCAGAATCTGACCGAAGAAATTCAGAAAGAGCATAACATCAGTTATCAAGCTGCCGAGCAGTTAAAAATAGAAAATTTTGAAGATATATATCCGAATGCACTGGAACGGTTTTATATTGATTTGACTTCCGAATTGGTGCGTTCACTGGACTTTTATGGTGACCGTGGTTCTGAATTCCCGGTACGTAAGCTGTACCTCAGCGGTGGTTGTGCATTATTACCAAATATTGCCACGGAGTTAGAGCAAAGGCTGGGTATCGATACAGGCGTGTTGAATCCATTTGATAATATTACCATTCCACCCGGTAAATTTGATGCCGAGAGCCTGAAGAAAATCGGCCCGATGATGATGGTGCCTGTTGGGCTGGCCTTACGGAATTTTGACAAATGATTCGCATTAACCTCATTCCCTACAGATCTGCTCGCAGCAAGCAACAAATCATCTGGCATGTCAGCTCGTTCTTTGCTGTTATTGTTGTGGCTGGGTTACTCAGTCTAGGGGCACATACTGTTGCTTCGATACAGCTTTCAGATTTGAAAGAAGAATCCATTTTGATACAACAACAGAATGAAATTTTGAAGAAAAAAATCGGCAAGATTAAAAATTTGGACGGTTTGCGAACTGACGTTGAACGGAAATTGGATCTTGTTGACAGGTTGCAGGAAGGACGTTTCCGTTCCCTGAAAACATTGAACGCTATTGCCAGCATTATTCCTGAAAATGTGTGGCTGGATGTGATCGCGGATCATGGCGGTGACATTGAACTTTCCGGTCTGGGAGAAAGCAACAGGGCTGTAGCAAGCTTCATGCGCAGGTTGGACCAGTCTGCTGTCTTTACCGATGTTCGGCTGGGTGAGATCAACAGGGTTGTGGTGAATGGATTGCCGATGCGGCGTTTTAGTTTGAGCTTGTCACGTGTTAAAAAAGTGCCGGTAAAAACATCACAGACATCAAAATCGAGCCGCGGCACGGTGGCATCCTGATGTTTGAGTCCATGAAGCTTTCCATATACGAATCTCTGCGCTCTATGTTGCCATTGCCGCTGTGGCAAAAACTGACATTTCTTCTGGCGGTCTTTACGCTGATGATGGCTTTATATTTTTATTTTGGCTGGATGCCGTTGCAAGAGTCGATTACGAAGCAGGAATCGCAACTGCAACTGCAGAAAATATTGTTGCTCAAGAACCAGCGAATGGCTCATAATCTGGTGCATAAACAGAAAGAATATACCAAGTTGGAAAAGCAGTTGAAAGTGGCGTTGAATATGTTGCCTAAAAAATCCCAGATTCCAGATTTACTGGAAAATGTATCATGGGCAGGCAAGGACTCCGGGCTGGAGTTCAAGATGTTCAAACCGGGTAGAGATGTGGCCAGGCAGATTTACGCCGAAGTGCCTGTGACATTTAATATTGGCGGCAGTTTCCGGCAGTTGCTGACTTTTTTGAAGCGGGTCGGAGAAATGCCACGCATTGTGGATGTAAAGAATCTGGTGCTGACAAAAGGAAATGCCGGTAATATGTTGTCTATTTCTGGCCAGGCAGTGACTTACCGGTTTGTGGACGATAAACCCCAAAAGATACATAAAGGGCGGCGTCAATAGCATGTTGAATGCACGGGAGAGACAAATGAGACACGGAATGAATGACTGGTTTGCAAGGTGGCGATGTATTGGTCGATTTATCCCGGGGATGGTCGTTGTGATCACACTGGTTTGTTCCCATGCATCGTTGGCAATGGCTGCAAGCATTGAAAGCCTGAAACTGCTCTCGGACGGGGCGGGCCAGAGTTTACGCATTGGCATGGACGAATTCGTCGAATATCAGGTGTTTAATCTTGAAGGACCGAAACGTCTTGTGCTCAGCTTTCCCGCTACATCTTTGTCTGACAACCTTCGACCAGTGCAGGGCAATGGCGGGGTTCTGAATGTCGTGCCGACACAAGACAGCAATGGTGTGCGCATTGAAATCGGTCTGACTGCCGGAACAAAATATGAAATCACCGAAAAGGGCAAGGATTTGCAGGTGCTGTTTACCACTGAATCCGGTCAGCAGGCTACCGCCAATGGTGCCGTGTTACAGGACATTGAAGTGCGGGATAAAGGCCCGGTGACTGAGTTGATTCTGCGGGGGCGGCATCTGGACGCCAATCACAACGCACTGGTAACAAATGAAGGCAAAACCATGGTGCTTGATTTCTGGGGAGGTAAGTCAAACCTGCCAAAAGAGTATTATACCTATACATCCCAGCGGTTGAATCATGTTGCCATCGGTGTGGCCGAGGGACGAATACGTTTGGTTGTTTCCCTGCGTTCCGATATTGGCGATACTCACCAGATTGATACCAGCACAAACGAAATGGTCGTACGGTTCGGGCAGGTAAAACAGATAGCACATTCAGGAACTATTATTGTCGAATCGGTGGATTTTCAGCCTGATGATCGCATTGCCCACCTCGTGGTTCGTACTGACAGAACCAATCCGCTGATCAGTTTGAAGGAAGAAGATGGTAAAATTGTGCTGGATTTGAAGCATGCTCGGTTGGCTGACGGGCAGGAGCGTACTCAGGATGTGCGCGCTTTCCCGGGGCCGGTCAAACAGATTGACAGTTATGGCATTCACAAGGGTGTGCGGATTGTGGCACGACTGCGTCAAAAGTCTGTGGTTACTTCGTATCAGGTTGGCAATGTGTTGACGGTCACGATGAAACCTGCGGATATGATAGCCATGCAAGGCAGCGACAGTACGGTTAGGGAAGAAAAAATCTATACCGGACAAAAGGTCAGCTTTGAATACAAGGATATTGATATTCGCAATGCCCTTAAGTTGATCGCTGAAATGTCCGACCTGAATATCATCATGTCTGATGATGTGACGGGAGTACTGACCATGCGGCTGGTGGATGTGCCATGGGATCAGGCGCTTGATCTGATTCTCTCAGCCAAGGGGCTGGGCAAGGAGAAGAATGGCAATGTCATGAGAATTGCACCGCTGGATGTGTTGAAGTCCGATGCGAATGCGAGAAAAGAAGCGAAACAGAGCTCTGAAGATGTGGCACCACTGGAAACAGAGTTTATTACTCTTGGTTATGCTTCGGTGAATGATGTCAGGACTATTCTGGAAGGTGGTACGGTGGACAGGGCATCTACTGCATCTGCCGGAACTGCAAGCTCTGCTTCGGCAGGGCAAACAGGAGGTGGATCAAGCCCCAGTGAGCTGAAGCTGCTTTCAGATCGCGGCAGTATCTTGCTGGATGAGCGTAGCAATACCATGATTATTACGGATACGCGTGAGCGTTTGAATAACATCAAACGTCTTATCACTGTGATTGACAAGCCAGCGCAGCAAGTGCTGATAGAAGCACGCATTGTGGAAGCTTCAGATACATTTTCACGTGACCTTGGGGTGAAATGGGGAGGGGTTTATGATGACCCTGGAAGCCCAAAAAATCGATTTAAACATAATGTGACAGGTAAGGCTTCTGGAACAAATATTGTAGACTTGGGGGCTGCTGTTGGTGCGGGTACAGGTGGTGCGATCGGCTATTCGCTGGGCACACTCAGTGGCGCGCTGAATCTGAATCTGGAGCTTTCCGCTGCAGAGACAGAAGGAGAGATCAAGGTAGTATCCAGTCCTCGGGTATTTACCAGTAATCTGCAAGAGGCCCTTATCGAAGAGGATAAGCAAATCCCGTTTAGACAGACGACTTTTGCCGGTGGCGTCGCAACGACTGCTACAGTGCTGCAAAGCGCCAAGCTGACTTTGAAGGTAACACCGCAGATTACAGCCGATAAACGTATTATCATGCAATTGGTGGTCAACAAGGATACGCCAATCGATAACCCAATCCCCGGCGGCGATCCCACTATTGATAAGAAGACAGTGGTTACCAAGTTGTTGGTGAAAAATGGCGAGACTGTAGTGTTAGGCGGAATTTATACGCAGACCACCAGCGATCAGATTGATGGTGTACCTGGCCTGATGAATATCCCTATTATCGGTTATCTGTTCAGGCATAAGCTGAAAAAGAATGATCGCAACGAACTGTTGATATTTATTACACCGACGATTGTTAGTGATGAGATTCAGGTAAACTGACTCGTATTCTGGTTATCACGTAGTTAGCCACTGCTTCGGGCGGCTTATGCAGCTGCCAGTTTTGTTTGATGCACGTCCGTCTACAGAACACTGGCAGCAATCTCATCGGCTACAGCTAGTCCTTTCTCAGTCAAATATACTGAAGTGTCAGTGGAGGCCAATTTTTTCCGGCTATGCCATGGCTGCAAGGCCGTATGGAAATGTTGCCAAATATCGAGCTCGAATCGTTGTTCGAATGTTTTCCTGTTGATGCCGTTTTTTCGCCTGAGTCCGAGCCAACAGGCTTCTGCTGCGGCCTGTTCGCAATTCAGGGTATCTTTGCTGTTCGTGGCAAGCCCCTGTTGCTCAACAGCTGCAATGTAAGACTCCGGGCTACGCAAATTACTGTAGCGAGTCATTCCCATGGCCGGATATTCGCCTTGTATATCCCACTTTCCTGAAGCGCCTGCACCAATGCCGATATAGTCATGATATAACCAGTATCCGTCATTATGACGGCATTGCAGCCCGGGTCTGGCAAAGTTGGATATTTCATAAGCATTATATCCAGCATTGGAAAGATACTTGCGAGTTTCAAAGAACATTGATAATGCAGTTTCATCATCAGGCAGTACATACGGTCTCTTTGCATGAGCGGCAGCCAGTTTGGTGTGCGGTTCGACGGTGAGTTGATAGCAGGACAAGTGTTCCGGAGACAGTTTGATGGCTGAATGTAAAGTGGTCAGCCAGTCATGCAGGTTTTGTCCGGGGAGGCCGTACATAAGATCCAGGTTGATATTGTTGAAACCTGTATCGCGGGCGATTCGGCATGCCTGAGTAGCTTCATCAGGCCCGTGAATGCGTTCCAGCCACTGTAATTCTGTTGTATTCAGGCTTTGAATGCCGATAGAAAGACGGTTGATGCCCGCTTGTCGATAGGCACGGAAGTTGCTGGAGTCGGCAGTACCCGGATTAGCTTCCAGCGTGATTTCTGCATCATTCTCAATACCGCAACAGTCGCGAGCGATATCAATGATCCCTCCAATCAGCGCCGGTGGAGACAGAGAAGGTGTACCGCCGCCAAAAAAAATGCTATGCAGCTTGCGGCCGGAAAATTGCGGTGTGTTGCTCCAGTGTTTCAGTTCGGCAATCAGCGCTTTCCGGTAAGCGTCCCAACCGGGCTGTAAACGTTCATGTGAATTAAAATCGCAGTAATGGCATTTGTGCAGGCAGAAAGGTATATGCACATACAGTTGTAGTGGGGATGGGGCGAACAAAACTATTTGAGCACAACTTCGTAGTGGTCTATGGCAAAGTGTTCATTGCTTTCCAGCGAAATTTCTTTTTTCAGGAAACCTTCCAGTTGCAACACACTTTCGTTTTCTATGCCCAGTAGCAGGTCAATAATGTCAGGATGTGCAATGACGGTTAGTTTTTCACACGGATAAGCACGTGCTTCCGCCACCACTTCGCGGAATAACTGATAACAGATGGTGGATGAACTTTTTGCGAGCCCAATACCGTGGCAGTGCTTACATTCGTTCAATAAAATACGACCCAGTGAGTCACGGGTGCGCTTGCGCGTCATTTCAACAAGCCCAAGTTCCGAGAACTGTACGATATGATTTTTCGCTTTGTCCCGTTTCAGCGCCTCTTCCAGAACCTCAATCAGTTTCAGTTTATTTTTCTCTTCCAGCATATCAATAAAATCAACCACAATAATGCCACCCAGATTACGCAGGCGAAGCTGATGAACGATTTCATGTACGGCCTCGAGGTTAGTTTTGAAGCCAGTTTCCTCCATATTTCTGGAACCGACAAAGGAGCCTGAGTTTACATCAATGGCAATTAATGCCTCGGTTTGATCAATAACAATATGGCCACCGGATTTCAGTGGTACACGCCGTTGCAGTGCCCGCTCCATAGTTTCTTCGACGCCATAGACGTCAAAAATTGGGCGGTTGCCCGGATAGTAATAGAGTTTCTTGGCGACTTCTGGCATGAAGCGGCGGGCAAATTTTTTCATTGTGTCGTAAGCTTCGCGGGAGTCGATATGAATTTTTTCTACTTCAGCATCGACATAATCGCGCATGACACGCAAATACAAGTTCAGCTCCTTATGAATCATGGAGCCAGGGGCGGAGTTCTTGGCTCTTTTTTCAATATCTGCCCATAATCGCAACAGAAAATCGAGATCCTGACGCAATTCTGGTTCTTCTTTCCCTTCGGCAACAGTGCGAATAATAATGCCACCCTGTTGCAGGTTCATGGACTTGCAGATATTCAGCAGCCGTTCGCGTTCTTCCGGGTCTTCGAGACGTCTGGCAATGCCGATATGATCCAGATTCGGCATATAAACCAGATAACGACCGGGCAAACCAATCTGGCTGGTCATCCGAGGCCCTTTGGAAGCAATGGGTTCACGGGACACCTGAACCATCAGATCCTGACCATCCTTGAGAAGGCCGGAGATCGGTGGTGCATTACGGCGTGATGGTGAACTATCGACAGTTTCAGCCACGTTGTCTGCTTCATCAGTTTGTTCCATATCCTCCGTGAAACTATCGACCTGTTGTTTGGCGGTGGCGATATCGCCGGCATAAAGAAATCCGGCTTTTTCCATGCCGATGTCGACAAAAGCCGCCTGAATGCCGGGTAACACGCGCTGAACGCGACCTTTGTAGATATTACCTTTCAGGCCGCGTTCACGTTCAATATAAATTTCTTCAGGTTGTCCATTCTCGATACGTGCAATCCGTGTTTCAAACGGCGCCACATTGACCAGTAATTCTACGCTCATGATGATAATCCCAAAAATAATTTAATCGTAAGTATTCACCACGAAGCGAACGAAGTACACGAAGAAACTTCAGCCGGTTTCATTTGTCTGCAGTGCCCGAAGCTCCGCGAGCATATCCAGCGTGGTGCGAACCGGCAGGCCGATGACATTATCCAACGGGCCGGTGATGGATTCAATAAAACTGGCTGCACCGCCCTGCACAGCATAACCACCTGCTTTATCGAGCACATCATTATGAGCCAGATAGGTTTCGATTTCGTCTGTGCTGACTGTCCTGAAACGGACGTGGGTAGCTACGTGCTGTTGCATGAGCCGGTCATTCAGGCGCACGCAGACTCCGGTGATCACCTGATGTTCAGCTCCGGAAAGTTGTTTCAGCATGGTTTTTGCATGTCTCAGGTCGCGCGGTTGTCCCAGCACATGCTTGCCGATGGCGACCAACGTATCTGCTGCAACCACAGGCATTCCTGCCGGAGCATTGCAAGCGATGGCCTTTTCTCGACTCAGGCGTTTTACCATGGCATTCACGGGTTCACCGGGAAAAGGGGTTTCATCTATGTGGGAAGGTTGTACCTCCACAGCCAGGCCGGCACTTTGCAGCAGGGTAAGGCGGCGGGGAGAACGGGAGGCCAGGATGATTTCCATTTGCGTATGATAGCGTTGCTTTGCCTTGACGGCACGAGTTGCACGCATACGATGCACACGTGACTGATTCATCCATCCATACCTCGCTGGAGCGCGCTGTCGAACTGTGCCAATCTGATATGGTACGGGTGAATGCCTGTATCCATCAGAATTTGCAATCCGATATCATGATGATTCCCGCCATCGGGCATTATATTGTTAACAGTGGCGGCAAGCGGCTACGGCCATTGCTGTGTCTGCTGACGGCGCGGATGTTCGGTTATCACGGCGATCGTCACATTCCACTTTCCGTGGTGGTCGAATTTATTCATACGGCATCACTATTGCATGATGATGTGGTTGATTCATCCGATCAGCGGCGTGGTGCACCATCGGCCAATGGGGTCTGGGGTAATCAGGCATCGGTACTGGTTGGCGATTATCTCTTTTCGCGCTCGTTCCAGATGATGGTGACTGATGGCGATATGGCGATGCTGAAACTGATGAGCGATGTCACCAATGCGCTGGCCGAAGGTGAAGTCCTGCAATTGTCGCGTACCTTTCATCTGGAGATGACAGAAACCGAATGCCTTGAAGTGATTGAACGTAAAACAGCTGTATTATTCAAGGCGGCCAGTGAGGTGGGGGCCCATGCTGCCGGGCAACCTGCTGAAATAGTGGCGGCCATGGCTGAATACGGTATGTGTCTGGGTGTGGCATTCCAGTTGATGGATGATGCGCTGGATTATCTGGCTG
>CAZBEN010000002.1:0-9228 GCA_964490955.1 uncultured Zetaproteobacteria bacterium
GTCGAGCATGACCAGACTGTTTGTAGCCCGTCAAAATCTAATCACATCAGACTATTGTTACTTGTCCTGATTCAAAAGCGGCTTGATCAGATCCAGCGGAAACACAATGGTTGAAGATCTATCCCCGGCGATTTCGGTCAGCGTTTGCAAGTAGCGCAGCTGGATCGCCTGTGGCTGTCTGGCTAATGTAGTTGCAGCTTCCACCAGTTTTTCCGCCGCCTGCATTTCACCCTGGGCATGAATGATTTTGGCACGCCGTTCGCGTTCGGCCTCGGCCTGTTTGGCAATGGCGCGGATCATGCTTTCATCCAGATCGACATGCTTGATCTCGACATTGGCTACCTTGATTCCCCATGCATCGGACTGGGTATCGAGAATCTTCTGCACATCCGAATTCAGCTGTTCGCGTTCAGCCAGCATCTCATCCAGTTCATGCTGCCCCAACACACTGCGCAATGTGGTCTGGGCAAGCTGGTTGGTGGCATCATAATAGTTTTCGACATTGATAATCGCCTTTTGCGGATCAATGACGCGAAAGTAGATCACCGCATTAACCTTGACCGATACATTATCACGGGAAATCACATCCTGACTGGGCACATCAAACACCAGCGTGCGCAAATCCACACGCACCATTTGCTGAATCACCGGAATGACCAGAATCAGACCCGGCCCTTTTACTTTCCAGAAACGCCCCAGCATAAAGATGACACCACGCTCATATTCACGCAGTACCCTGAACGCGCTGAAAACAAGAATAAGGATAAAAAAGCTGACTCCAAGTAATATGTTCATGATCTAACCTCCGTGGTTTTATGTGGTAAAGGTGTGACCTCAAGAATAAGACTATCGCGACCGATCACTCGGATGGCAGCGCCCTGCCGGACGGGTTGATCACTCCTGGCCTGCCATGTTTCGCCATGCACCTGGACACGGCCATGTTTCTCAAAGCTTTCCAGTGCAATGCCACTTTCGTGCAACAGCTCTTCAGCGCCACTGACAACCGGTCGCATTCTGGCCCTGATTGCCATGCCCGTGATCAGGATGAAAAACAGCGCCGAAACAAATGATACTGTGCCAATCAACAGCATCGAAACCCCGTAACCCGGCACACCGGTATCCATCAGCATGATAGAACCTGCCATAAAAGCAATCACGCCACCAAGCCCTAACGCACCAAAGCTGGGAACAAACGCTTCGGCGATCATGAATGCAATGCCCAGCCCTATCAGACCGAGTCCGGCAATATTGACAGGCAGCACCTGGAAGGCGAACAGAGCTAGGAGCAACGAGATGCCGCCAATTACACCAGGCAAAACAAAGCCGGGGTTGGCCAACTCGAAAAACAGCCCGTACATACCGAGCAACATCAGGATATAGGCAACATTGGGGTCGCTTATGGTGGCCAACAAACGACTGCGCCAACTACGTTCAACCGTTTCAATCATCATGCCTTGTGTCTTCAGGATGACCTTACCATGAGAGGTAACGACTGTGCGTCCATCCAGCTTGCTTAACAGCTGGGATATGTCATCGGCCATCACATCAATCACGCCCTGTTTCAGAGCCTGATGAGCCGACAATGATGCAGCATTGCGCACCGCTTGCTCGGCCCATTCGGCATTGCGACCCCGCAACTGAGCCAGACTGCGGAGGTATGCTGCTGCATCATTAATCATCTTATGCTGCATCGAATTATTCACCGCTTCAGGTGCAGGTTCTTTCTTTGGGCCGTTCGGAGAAGTGGGCATATCTGGCTTGGGCATTCCACCTATCTGAACCGGTGTGGCTGCACCAAGATTGGTGGCAGGCGCCATGGCAGCAATGTGCGAAGCGTAGAGAATATAAGTGCCGGCACTGGCAGCACGTGCGCCTTGGGGCGCAACGTAAGCAACCACGGGCACAGCAGATGCAAGAACAGCCTGAATAATACGCCGCATGGCGAGATCCAGCCCGCCCGGCGTATCCATACGCAGGATAAACAGCGACTGCCCCTGAGCATCCGAGATGGCATGTTCAATGTCTTCAGCAACAGCAGGGCCAATGGCCCCCTGAACATCGTATAACCTGGCAACCGGCGCCGAGTGTATCGAAGGCGCAGCGACTGGCATCAATGCTGCGAGTATCAAAACAGGAATTACTCTATGCATACATGTCAGTATACCACAATGGCTGGAAATTACAGCCCGGATTCATAGGCTGTGACGTTGCAGGAAGTGGTGATCGCCCCGCCATCTGCAACAGGGAGGCAAATATGCGGATTGTGATTGCGTATCATTCCGATTACGGAAACACAAAGAAAATGGCAGATGCAATTGCAGCCGGCATGCGGGCCGGCAGGGCTGATGTATCCATTGATCTGCATACTGCTGAAGAAATATCGCTACAGGATTTGCTGGCAGCAAATGTTATCGTATTCGGAACGCCGGTACATATGGGCTCGATGGCATGGCAGATGAAGCAATTGATCGACCGCGCAGCAAAACTGTGGATGGAGGGCGCACTGGAAGGCAAGGTAGGTGGTGTCTTTGCAACGGGTGGTGGCTTTGGTGGTGCCGGTGGCGGCGTGGAGCAAACAATGATTGCGCTTCATTCCAACTTTCTCGAACATGGCATGCTGGTGGTTGGTTTCCCCAAGTCCCTGCCCGGTTATGCTGATGGCGGTCTACAATGGGGCCCATACGGACGCAGCGGTAATCACGAAGGCATGCCGGATACCGTCTCGGATTCGGCACTAACTGCTGCACGCAGTTATGGCTCTCACCTGGTCGAAGTCGCTAGCAAAATAAACGCTTAGTGCAAAAAGGCAGGGAAGGCGTTTGCCCTCCCTGATCATTTCAGAGTATCGCTGTTGCTTATTTCGCTTGTAAAAACAGGTAGGTGAGTCCGGCACTGACACCCACACCGGTACTGCCTTCGATAACAGGTTGCAGTGAGATGCTCTTGTTACTGCCACCAACCAGAACCTGGGCACCGACACCTACACCCAGACTGGCCGAAGCACCTGCACCACCGTATTTGCCTGCCAGTTTATGGTTTCCTTTAACCACATCAGCTGCAAATACTGCGAAAACAAGTTGTTTTGTTCTATCAAATTTCAAATCAATGCCGAAACCGACACCTGTTTCACCGACATAGTGCTCGACACCGCTGCCATCGGTAGATTCGAATTTACATTCGACATCCACAGTTGAATGGATAAGCAGGTTTAAACCTGATTCCGGTACTGCATCACAGGTTAAAACGCCAATTTTGGTTCCCGCCGTTGAATTACCGGCATATGCCGGAACTGTTACCAGTAATACTGCCATCAATGCAAGAATCATGCCTGATAAAATCTTTCCAATTTTCATAATATCTCTCCTCTGGCTGATCGCGACATCCCTCGTAAGACGCCCACTATTATTATAGACGATTCCAAGTAAAAATCATGACATTTTATTATTTCCCGGTAAACGGTGCTTGCCGCGATAAAAGATCATTCAAGCAATGCTGCCAACATTCAGCCAACCCGGGTAATGGCGGCGGTTTGATAAAATCCGACAAACTGACAGCGCTGGCTTGAAGACCACAGGGATTGATGGCCGCAAACCATCTGGCATCAACGTTTACATTCAGCGCCATACCGTGATAGGCCACGCCACGAGTAACCCGAATGCCAAGCGCAGCTATTTTCCCCTGCTCGGTCCACACACCCGGAAAGCCGCAATGACGACCGGAATCCACGCCCAGTTCCTTCAGCATATCTATACAGGATTGCTCAAGAATATGAACATACTGCTTTACGCCTATTTCACGCTTCCGCAAATAAATTACCGGATAAAGCATGATCTGGCCGGGACCGTGAAAAGTCATCTCCCCTCCCCGGTCAGAATATACAACGGGGGCAGGGAGCTCTATACCAAGCCGGTTATCCACACCGCGTTTTCCAGTCGTGTAGACAGGATCATGTTCGCAACTGAAAATCACTTCACGACCGTGACCATCGGTTATCTCAGCAGCACGGTGCTGCAATAATTCCCAAACAGAACCATACGCCTGTCTGCCCAGCCATCGCTGCTCGAGTGTCCCGTACTCATGCCGTTCAATCATCGGGAAATAATACTATGAGAGAAAAACAGTGCTAGAGACTTATAAATCCTGGTCATGATCCGGATAGAGTGCTTCAATCAGATCAGCATGGTATTCAGTGATTTTTCTGCGTTTGAGTTTCAGTGTGGGTGTTAAAAAACCGTCAGCCTGGGTCCATTCGGTATCGACAAATGCAAATCGTTTCACCTGCATATAACTGGGCAGGTCATATTCATCGCTACGCAAGCGCTCGAGCACCCATGATGAAACATCCTGATTGCCTCGCCAGTCACCCGGCAACGGTTTCTTCTTGTCCTGCTGCCAGGCACGGGCAAGCGCTGTTTCATCGGGCACCAGTAATGCAGCCACATAGGGCCGGCTATCTGCCAAAACCATTGTTTGCAGAAAACACGGGTCCTGATTCAGATGCTGCTCGATTACTGCCGGAGGAACATTTTCTCCATTGGACAGCACCATCATTTCTTTTTTGCGATCGACAATGGTGATATACCCCTCATCATCCATTTCCACGATATCTCCGGTATACAGCCAGCCATCAGAATCGAAGGCTGCTGCTGTTGCTTCGGGATTATTCCAGTAGCCTTGCATCACCATCGGACCTTTCACCAACAGTTCACCATCATCCGCCACCTTGAGCTCCACACCGGACAGAGCTGCTCCGACCGTCACCGGTTTAATGTTGCCGGCAACATTTACCGATAATATCGGCGAAGTCTCAGTCAGTCCGTAACCCGGCAACACCATAATATCAGCCGCTAACAAAAAGCGGGCAATTTTCGGGTGCAACGCCGCACCGCCGGAAATAAACATACGGATTCTACCTCCCATCTTTTCACGCAGCTGGGCATTGACCACTTTATCAAGCAGTCCCCATACCCATGCCTTGCCGACAGATAAATCTCTGCCCTGCTGTTTTAATTCAAACCGTTCCATACCCAGCTTTTGAGCCAGGTCGAACAGTTTTCGTTTCAAGCCCGGTCCGGCCGCCAGTTTGGCCTGCACTCCGGCATAAATTTTTTCATACAGGCGCGGAACAGAAATCATAATTGTGGGCTGCACTTCCGGCATATCACGCAACAGGGTTGTGACTGCTTCAGCGTAGGCAATCTCGGCACCACAGGCCGTCGGCAGGAAATGGCCGACAGTACGTTCAAAGGCATGTGAAGTCGGCAGGAACGACAGGAACAAATCATCGGGAAATACCGGCACAGCGCCAACCCCGGCAGCCACATCGCTAAGCAGGTTCCCATGACTGAGCATCACGCCCTTGGGGTGACCGGTCGTGCCTGAAGTGTATATCAGTGTAGCCAGTTGATCTCGTACAGGGCATGGCGCTTCCAGTCTGTTATCCCACTGCCCGTCAGCGGCAATGGTCGCGATACTCTCACCCTCCCCGTGAAAAGAGATGAATGGACTATCGACACCCTCCCGCCTGTATCCTGCAAGCTTGTCCTGCTGTTCACCTTCTTCGACGAAGATCACCGACACACCGGCGTCATCAAACACATAACGGACAGCTTCGGGTGGATCGGTAAAATAGGCAGGTACCGTCACAGCCCCCAATCGCAGTATAGCGAAATCGGCAATAAACCATTCCGGTGAGTTATGCCCCAGAATTCCGACCCGGTCCCCCGGTTTTATCCCCTTTGACTCCAGCCACGCCGCTACTCTGAGTACTGACTGCTGCACACGAATCCTTGACCATGAGTGCCAATTACCATCATCCGTTCTAAACCGCAGCATAGGTCTATCCAGCCAGTCGGGTGGTGTGGCAAGCAATAAGTCAGACAGGCATGTGGCCTGTTCCGCCTGTTCCAAACCGATACAGCAGGACTTATTGGAACTCATGCAACACCTCCAGATTGTCCGGTGTAATCAGTCCAAGTGCTTCGATTTTCTGAGTTAATGCAGATTCATCATATGACGCGAAATAACGTAGCAAACCACCCCGGAATGGTGGAAACCCGATACCGTAAACAAAAGCTGCATCCAGATGCTGCGGATCTTCCACCACCTGTTCAGACAGACATTGCAAGGCTTCTACCAGCATCGGTATCAGGCATGCATCTTTAATGTCCGCAGCCGTCATCACATCAGCAGACGCGGCCATGTCAGCATCAAACTCCTGTTCCTTCACCCGAACGGATGGTAAATAAGTGCCCAGTTCAGGGTTCAAAACACCCTGTTTACCTTTTTCATAAACAAAGAAGCCCTTGCCGGATTTCTCACCCAGAAAACCGGCCTCAACCATCCTGTCGAACCAGCCCGGCATGGCCTGCTGATGCTCAAAAGCTTCGGCAAGGTGAGCACCAACATGATGGCAAATATCCAGCCCCACCCGGTCAGCCAGCTCAATCGCACCCATAGGCATACCGAACCGCTTCAGCACACCGTCGACATGTTCGGGTTTCTGGCCGGTTTCAAGTAATTTCAGTGCTGCCACCATGTATGGCATCAGACAGCGATTAATCAGAAAGCCGGGGCGGTCTGCCACGATAATCGGGTATTTACCCCAGGATGCTGCCAGCGCACAGGTTTTATCCAGCGTATTGTCCGTTGTTTTTTCGCCGGCAATGACTTCAACCAGCGGCATTTTCGGAGCCGGATTGAAAAAGTGTAAACCGGCAATACGACTGGCATTGGCTCGTCGATGCTGCATATCCGAAATCGACAATGACGAGGTATTGGACAGTAGTAACGTCTCTGCCGGCACATGTTTGCCCACCTCAGCCCACAGCTTGCGTTTGATTTTGATCTCTTCCAGTACCGCTTCGATCACCACATCGACATCAGTCAGGCCACTGCTGTCCAGTACCGGCCTGATCCGGTTCAGACGTTTGCTATCCGTCCGTCCCCGGCGAGTCGCCAGTCGCCCTATGCCTCTCATACCTCGCGCCAGCGGTTCAGCGGCTACTTCATGCAGATCCACATCCATGGTTTTCGATGCCACCCAGGCAATGCCACCACCCATCACACCGGCACCGTACACCGCTGCTTTTTTAAACCCGGCCACGGCCTTGCGACCGCGTTTGGCGGCATCCTGCTTTTTCAGCGCATCGCCGAGATGAAATACACGAATCAGATTCTTGCAGGTTGGTGTTACCGCCAGTCGGCCCAGCGATTCAGCTTCGCGCGCCAGTGCCAGACCATCCGACATGCCAATAATCTCTTGCAGCAAGGCAATCGTGGCCGGAATAGCCGGATAGGCCGCTTCAACATCCAGATGTTTCAAACGTGCATAAGTCTTTTTCTCCACTTGCTGGAAAAATAACACACGCGCCGGCCACAGTTTCAACCACCATGGGTTGAATTTGCGTACTTTCACTTTGCCCTTTGCGGCCAGATAAGACACTGCATCATCCAGCAGCTCCGGTTTGCTGCATAAAGCCGCCAAACCGATTCGCCGGGCCCGTTTGGCATCGACTGCCCGACCACTGAGAATCATCTCGACTGCCTGCATCCAGCCAACCCGCTTGGGCAGCCGCACACAACCACCGAAACCGGGATGAATACCGATTTTAATTTCCGGTAATGCCAGTTGCGTACGTTTGTCATCCACCGCCACGATATAATCACAGGCCAGTGCCATTTCCAGCCCACCGCCCATACATGCGCCATGCACCAGGGCAATCGATACTGATGGCAAGACCTCAATGCGTCGGCACAACGATTGGCCGCGTTCCGCCAGTTGTGTGGCCTCTTTCTCATCCGTAACAGCCGCTATCATGTCCAGATCGGCACCGGCGATAAAACAACCGGACATGCCGCTATCCAGCACCAGTATTTCAGGCGGCTCCGCTTCCAGCGCTTCCAGATGCGCCTCCATCTGCACAATACACGCGTCATCCAGCACATTGACCGGCTTGTCCGAACGCTCAAAATGCAGACGTACGATATTCGCTTCGCGTATCAGACTGACAACGTTCATGATCCACCCCCGGCCGGTTCGCTACCCACCAGCACCGAACCGCCCTGACCGCCTCCAATGCACAGGGTTCCAACCGCCAGGCCACCTCCTGTATCATCGCGTAACTGTCTGAGCAATGTCAGTACCAACCGTGCGCCGGTCATGCCGACCGGATGCCCGAAAGCCACTGCACCACCATGCACATTCAGAATATCCATTGCCGGTGCGCCAACAGCTTTCCCGACCCCCAGGTGCTTGTTTGCAAATGCATCCGAATCCATTGCTTTCAGACAGGCAAGCACCTGTACTGCAAATGCTTCATTGATTTCCACCCTGGCCAGATCAGACATACTCATACCTGCCGATAGCAACAACCGCTGCGTGGCAAACACCGGCCCCAGGCCCATGCGTGCCGGATCGCAACCGGCATAAGCCCAATCGTGCAGGTAACCCATGACAGGCCAGCCTTCCGCCTCGGCTTTTTCCCGGCTGGCCAGAATCAGCATGGCCGCCCCATCGGTAATCTGTGAACTGTTACCGGCAGTGACTGAGCCCAGTGGCTTGTCAAACACCGGCTTCAATTTAGCCAGTGCCTCTAGACTCTGCTCAGCACGGATACCTTCATCACGGTGTACGACCGCGAAGGATGGCGGTGCAAACACATGCATCACCTCATCATCAAACCAGCCCTCATCCCACGATGTGGCAGCACGATGATGGCTTTGAACCGAAAATTCATCCTGTTCCCGGCGCGAAATACCGAATTCGCGCGCCAACACCTCAGCAGTCTGCCCCATGCCGAGCCCAACAGTCGGATCGGTCAGCCCTTCTAGCAAGGCAATGCGCGGTTTCCATGGCGCTTTGGCGATCTCCATCAGCACAGGCAGCTTCTGCTGTAATGTTCTGGCTCTGGGTAATTTGGCCATGGCGGCACGAAAACGGTCATGAAACAGCAGAGGCGCATGCGTCATGGATTCCACCCCGCCAGCCAGCACCACATCAGCCCGACCCAGTTGAATTTTTTCCGCCGCATCGGTAATCGCCTGCATGCCCGAAGCACAATTGCGATGCACAGTATGGGCTGGAACACAGCGTGGGACCCCCGCAGTCAACGCAATCACCCGAGCTACATTGGCTGCTTCAGACGGCTGGATCACATTGCCGATAATGATCTGATCAATATCATTGCGGCTCACCGGCGAACGTGCCAGCACTTCCCGCACCGACAA
>CAZBEN010000002.1:9328-46560 GCA_964490955.1 uncultured Zetaproteobacteria bacterium
GATCAATATCATTGCGGCTCACCGGCGAACGTGCCAGCACTTCCCGCACCGACAATACGCCCAGATCCACCACACTCAGTTGATCAAATACACCGGAGGCTTTGCCCAGCGGCGTGCGGATACCGGCTACAATTGCCACATCGGTTGTTTTATGCTGTCTTGTACCCCGTGTTGCCATACGAACTCCTTCGTTCGGTTAAAAGTACCTGTCTTTATTTATATGTAGTCTATAGCAATCATATTCGCAAGTCTGATTTTGTCGTAAATCAATATGAAATCTGTCAACAGCATGCCGCCACCTCAGGCTCTCCGACGACAGGAAACACAGGAAACACAGGAAAGAATAGCTTGTAACATAGCATTTCCCGGTGCGCGGATGGTGAAATATACTATACCCTTTTCAACGTGAACCGAAGGTGAATATAGCCGTACTAAACAGATTTTCTAAGGAAGCGCTGATTTTTGCCAGGATGACAATAAATCAGCATCTCTAATGTGCAATCAGAAGCGGATAGTGAAAGCGTGGCTGTTTTGATTTCTGCTTTACCCGACCGGCAGCAGCAAGTGACAATGTACGATTGCCGTATTTCCTGTTCACGGCATTCACCGTTAGCATCAGCCTGGTCTGACGCGTATCCGATGCCATCAGACCGAATAAATCGCTGGTCGTTGTTGTTGCGCAACTGATATCAAATGCCACCACACCACAAGCGCGATACTGCTTCCCTGCTCTGAACAAGCTGTAAAACCCCGACTTTATCGCAGCCATCAACCGTTTCAGGCTATTACTCGGCACTTCCAGTGGCAAGGATATACTATCATGTTCAAACGTGGCCCGTGTGAGAAACAGACGCAAGCGGCGGGTCAGCAAATGTCTGGCCACCAGTTCTGAAACCAGCCGCATCACATGCCCGCTCAAATGTGCCATCATAATATCCCGGTCACCCGTCACACGCCCCATCGAAGCAGTACGGGCAAGACTTTTCGGCAGCGCCGATTTCAGTAGCAATGGCAATACCGGATGACCTGATAACTCATGTTTGAGCTGCATGCCATGCCGGCCCAGCAAGCGCTGCATCAGGCCATCGCCGAGTCTGGCAAACTCCAGAGCGGTGCGGACACCGAACTTGTGCAGTAACGCCGTCCGGTTACGACCAATGCCCGGAATATCGGCTACAGCAAGGTCGTTCAGAAAATGTTCGATCCGTTTCCCCGGCAGCACTGTCGTTCCGTCCGGTTTATTGGATTCAGAAGCCATCTTGGCCAACGTACGTGTATTGGCGATACCGACCGAGGCGGTAATGCCCGTTTCCCGCCAGATGGACAAACGAATATCATCAGCCAGCTGACGAAATGATTTATGCCACAGAAGGCGGATACCGTTCATATCCATAAAAGCTTCATCAATCGAATAAATCTCGATATCAGGACTATACGACCGGAGTATGGCAAACACCTTGTCGGACATCTGGCCATAATAACGGAAATCGGCAGGCAGAAACACAGCCTGCGGTGCAAGCTTTCTCGCCTCCCACACCGGCATACCTGTGCCGACACCTAGCGCCTTGGCATCGTAGGATTTAGCCACCACAATGGCATTCTGACTGGAAAGAACACAGATTGGCCGCCCTTTCAATTCAGGGTGCCTCATTGCCTCACAGGAAGCATAAAATGCATCGCAATCCACATGCGCAATCGCATTGGGCCAGTTACTGATTGTTTTCATATGAGGCACTCACCACGAAGAAAGATAGAAGCTGCAGGGCGTATAGAATAGATACACGGGCTATTCATTTCGTCTTTCCACCCTGTGTTGAATATTTTTTTCCTTCGTGCGCTTCGTGTCCTTCGTGGTGAAAAATCAGAATTTACGGAACTGGCCGACGACCTCGCCGTAGATATCGAGCGAGGTTTCCGGGTAGATATTGGGATAATCCTCATTGGCCGGCTCCAGAAACAGTCCATCGGAACCGGAACGCAAGTATTTAATGGTAAAATCGCCATCGACAATCGCCACGACAATTTTACCAATGTTCGGATTGGTATTACGCTCGACAATCAGGAAATCGCCATCATGAATACCGGCATCAATCATCGAATCGCCACGCACACTGACCAGCACCGTGCTGGAAGGGCGTTCAACCAGATATTCATCAATAGTGATAGCATCACCCAGCGCTTCGGTTGCCGGACTGGCGAAACCGGCCGGGGCACGACCCACATGCGGCCGCGCAAAAAACATATTGGCCGGGCTCAAACGACCGCCCGATCCCTTGCGTATATAACCAGCAAAAATCATACGATCAATGAACTTGACCGCCCCCTGCTTGCTCACACCGACCAAGGATGCGATCTCCGCATAGGATGGAATCAAACGATGCAGCGCGTAATAGTCCTGCAGTCGACCGAGATAAAAAGGATCTTTATTCACCATAGCCGCAGCATGGTGTACGTACGTACACTTTACAAGTAAAATTTATTGCTCGTCACACATTAACACAGCCTGTAATAGATTTCACAGCATGGCAGACCAAGCTTTATGCCACTATCTCAACAAAGACCATGAGAAAACACCTGTATACAGCCCGCCAGCCGGAAGTGGTTCGTACCGCACTTCGCTTTGCCCTGATTGTCGGGCCGATTCTGGTCTTCATCAACCATGGTGATGCCATTCTGGCTGGCACCATGGACTCAACCGCATGGTTGAAAAGCGCCCTGACCATGGTTGTACCCTATACCGTCTCAACCCTGTCGAGTATCAGTGCATACCACTCCTGCCGGAGCGATTCTCAAAACAGCTGATCAATCGTATCCTCCGTTTTGTTCTATGAGTTTCTTCTGCCGGTCACTCCACTTTTTGCGTCTCTCGAGGTGCTCTTTGCTGTTCTGGAAATGTCTCTCCCAACTTCCGCGATGTGCAGCAACTCCGGTGCTATGATTCCCGCCCCCATACTTGCTGCTCTGTACTGCCGTCCTCCCCGGCTGCTGATTATATTGTATGCGGGAAAGGTTGATCAGGGCCGGATTGTAATCAGGATCAAGCCTGAGTGCATAAGCAAAGTGCGTACGCGCAGCGGTCAAATCCCCCCACAGCATCAGACCCAGCCCCAAATCATTGTGGGCAGCCGGATTGTTAGGGCAATACCGGATACCCTCTTGCATGAACGAAACCCGCTCTTCCAGATCGCTGGTCTGTCTTGCCCTGCTAAAGTAGGCATTACCCTGATTACACACACGGTGATAACGTGCTTCGGATGCATGAATGCGATCATCCCTGTCCGCATCAAGAAATGCCCCGACCAGTCCTCCGAGTACACCGCCAATAATGACATCCTCCCGAATAATCCGGTCAGTTTGGTTAGCTTGAACAGCACGGTCAGCGGCCACTGCATTTGTATCCACAACAGTTTTCTGTGTGGCAGCGTGGTCCGGATGTGTGGTTGTAGTGCAAGCGGATAGCATCAGAATCACCGCACCAAAAACATATTTGTTCATCTCATCTCCTCAACAGTTCCAGCTTACTACTGTAAGAGCCGGGTAAAAGTGTATACATCGAAAAAAGTTGATCCGCCATTATTTTAGCTGATCCAAATCGCGGACAGCACCTTTGTCTGCTGAAGTCGTCAATGCGGCATAGGCTTCCAGCGCTTTGGAAACAACACGATCGCGGTCCACCGGTTGCCAGGCATCGTTTCCTTTGGCTTCCATGGCTAAGCGACGACTGGCCAATGTATCATCAGACACTGCCAGATGGATCGTGCGGTTGGGAATATTGATTTCAATCGTATCGCCCTCCTCAATCAGGCCGATTGCGCCGCCCTCGGCTGCTTCGGGTGATGCATGCCCGATGGACAGGCCGGAAGTACCGCCGGAGAAACGGCCATCGGTCAGCAGAGCGCATACTTTGCCCATACCCTTGGATTTCAGGTATGAAGTCGGATAGAGCATCTCCTGCATGCCGGGACCGCCCTTGGGGCCTTCGTAACGGATGATTACCACATCACCGGCAACGATTTTATCATTCAGAATAGCAGACACGGCATCATCCTGCGATTCAAATACGCGGGCAATGCCGCTGAACGTCCAGATGGATTCATCCACACCGGCGGTTTTTACGATACAGCCCCGCTCGGCAATATTACCGAAGAGAACCGCCAGCCCCCCCTCTTTCGAATAAGCATGTTCAACACTGCGGATACAGCCGGATTCACGATCGGCATCCAGTGACTTCCAGCGTTCGGATTGTGAAAATGCGACCTGAGTCGGAATGCCGCCAGGTGCTGCACGAAACATTTCACGTGGACCTGTGTTTGCTTCATTCATAATATCATTGGCATCAAGTGCCTGACCCAGCGTGGGCGTGTGCACCGTCGGAATATCCCGATGCAGCAAGCCACCCCGATCCAGTTCGGCCAGAATACCGATGACACCGCCGGCACGGTGCACATCCTCCATATGATAATGTTGAACCGCAGGTGCTACCTTGCACAGATTGGGTACTTTTCGACTCATGCGGTCGATATCCTGCATGGTGAAATCGACACCGGCTTCCTGCGCACAGGCCAGCAGGTGTAACACGGTATTGGTGGATCCACCCATGGCAATATCCAGTGCCATGGCATTTTCAAAGGCATCAAAAGTGGCGATCGAACGTGGCAATACGGATGCATCGTCACCTTCATAATAACGTTTACATAAATCCACTGCCAAACGGCCTGCTTTGAGGAACAGTTCCTTGCGATCAGCATGGGTAGCCAGCAGCGAGCCATTGCCCGGCAAAGCCATACCCAGCGCTTCGGCCAGACAATTCATTGAATTGGCCGTAAACATGCCGGAACATGAACCGCAGGTCGGACAGGCAGACCGCTCTACCGCCGCCACATCTTCATCAGATTCATTCGGGTCAGCCGCCATAACCATGGCATCAACCAGATCGAGCAGTTTTTCACGATTATCAACCGTCACTTTACCCGCTTCCATCGGACCGCCGGAGACGAACACAGCCGGGATATTCAGACGCAGCGCCGCCATCATCATGCCCGGTGTGATTTTGTCGCAGTTGGAAATGCAGACCAGCGCATCGGCACAATGGGCATTGGCCATGTATTCCACTGAATCGGCAATAATCTCGCGACTCGGCAATGAATACAGCATGCCGTCATGCCCCATGGCAATACCATCATCCACAGCTATCGTATTGAACTCCTTGGCCACGCCACCGGCGGCCTCAATCTCACGCGCCACTATCTGGCCCAGGTCTTTCAGGTGTACATGGCCGGGCACGAACTGAGTAAAGGAATTCACCACCGCAATGATCGGCTTGTCAAAATCCCCGTCTTTCATACCGGTAGCACGCCATAATGAGCGAGCGCCAGCCATATTGCGACCATGGGTAGTCGTACGTGAACGATAAACAGGCATAAAATTCTCCAGTTGGGTCTTGTGCGAAGCGTACCCAGACTTGAGCCCTGTTGCACGCAACCGGTTACTCACAGCGAGACCAATGCCATACTTCTTGTTTTCCCATGTGCACTTTTACGTACTCAGCAATGAATTATTTTGAATAGCCCTAATCAGGCTTATTTGACAAGGGAAGTACACAGCCTGAAACTTTGGCGTATGAACGCACAGGCGCTGCTAACGCAGCTTTACGATACACCCGAAATCGATATTCTCGAACAGATTAAACAATTGAAAGCCGAACTCGGTGATCAGGTGTTGATTCTCGGCCACCATTATCAACGCGAGGAAGTGTTTGCCTTCGCCGATGTGTCCGGAGATTCACTAAAATTGTCTCAGCAAGCCGCTGAAACCAGTGCGCCCTACATCATTTTCTGCGGCGTGCACTTCATGGCTGAAACTGCTGATATTCTGACCAGTGATGCCCAGACTGTAATTCTTCCCGATCTGGCTGCCGGCTGTTCGATGGCGGATATGGCGAATGATGAGCAGGTAACACGCTGCTGGCAGGAACTCTCCGAAACCATCAATCCGGACGAGTGCGTCACACCGGTCACATATATCAACTCCACCGCAGCCCTGAAATCATTCTGCGGCGAACATGGCGGCATTGTCTGCACCTCCGGCAATGCACAAAAGGTTCTTGAGTGGAGCTGGGGCAACCGTGAAAAAATTCTTTTTTTTCCGGATCAGCACCTGGGCGAAAATACCGCTGTCGCGATGGGCGTTCCGGATTCAGATATGATTATCTGGAATCCTGCCTTGCCCATGGGCGGCAATTCACCGGTGGCGATCGAAAAGGCGCGTCTGATTCTATGGCAAGGTTTTTGTTCGGTGCATCAGCTGTTCAAACCGGAACATGCCGATACCATGCGCCGCAATCATGAAGGCATTGAAATCCTGGCTCATCCGGAATGCTCACGCGCTGTTTGTGAAGCAGCCGATTTCGTTGGTTCTACCGAAATGATTATCAAGCATGTATCAGAAGCTGAAACAGGGCAAACATTTGCCATTGGCACAGAATTGAACCTTGTCAATCGCCTGCGTATTCAGTTCCCGGACAAACCGATCTGGTTTCTCTCCCCCATGGTATGTATGTGCTCAACCATGTTTCGCACCGATCCCCAACACCTGTGCGCAGCTCTGACATCCATCCGTGATTCACGGAACAGCCATCAGACCATCAGTAACCAAATCACAGTACCTCAACAACAAAAACGCTGGGCCAGACTGGCACTGGAAAGGATGCTGCACCTTGCCTAAATTTTATTATTTCCTCACCACACTGCTGGCTACACTACTATTCAGCACATCGTTCAGCATGCCAGTACAGGCTGAAGACAATAACCAGAAACTGTTACAAGAGCAGATCAAAACATTCAAGCATGGCGAAAATCATCGCTTCGCACCACAAACCCTCGAACGGGCCGAGGCCTATATGGGTGCTGCCATGCTGGCAAGTGAGCAGGAAAAACAGCAGGAAGTGGATGCTGCCCTCGCGAAAGCAGCTGAAAAGCTGTCCGAAGCCAGACATACCGCCGCAGACTTCAAACAGCATTTCTCCAAACTATTGGGTTTGCGTAAAGGTGCAGTCGCCATTACCGAAATCATTACTTCATCCGGCAAGGCAATCAGCGATCTGTCGCCAACACAGATTATTAAAGATGCCGAACGTGAATTAACGCTGGCGATCGAAACACATGAACGGGGAGAACTGAATCAAACCCGCATCCATGCTGACAAAGCAACGAAATATTACAGGCAGGTACTGGATAAAACACTGCCATGGCTAACCGAACTGACAGCAAGCACAATTGGTAAAGCGGCCAATGCCAATGCCAGACAGTATGCACCGCATATTTATCAGGCAGCCAAGGATAAACTGGCTGAACTGGAAGCCTTCATCAACGGGAGGACCCATACCGTGCCTGAATATCCGGAGTCCGGTTTATATCTGGCTCGTGAAGCCGAACATGTCGCCCAACAGGTCAAGGCATGGCGCAGAAAGCGCAGCAGTCATGAAGAACTCATTCTGAAAACAAGAACGCTGAAGCTGCAACTGGCCCGCGAATTGGGGATCAGTAATGAATCTAGTCCCATGCTGACAGATATTGAAACCAGGGATTTGCTGCGGGCAGTAAAAAAGCTGAACAAGGAACTGGCCGATGAACGCAAAGCGCATCGTCTGGATATGGCCAGACTTGGAACGGAACTGCAAAACAAATTGACCGCACAAACCGATGAGATGAAGCAGGAGCAGCAAAACCAGTTATCCACGATCAAGGAAGCATTCAAAGCCAAGCTGGAACGGGAAACTTTCGAGAAAAAACGGCAACAGCGGCTACAAAAACTTTTCAGACAAGGTGAAGCGGAAATCCTGGTCAATCTTGACGGCTCACTGCTGATTCGACTCACCGGGCTGAAGTTCCATTCCGGCAGAAGCAAGGTTAGTTCGAAATACTTCGACTTGCTGGGCCGATTGAAACAGGCCATGGATATTTATCAGGATCGTAGCCTGCGTATTGAAGGTCATACTGACGACCGTGGCGATGTTAAACCCAACCAGGTTTTATCGCTGAAACGTGCTGAAGCCGTACGCGATTTTCTCATTGCCGCCGGTGCTGACGGCACACGTTTAAAAGCGCTGGGTTATGGTGAAGTCCGTCCTATTGCCAGCAATGAATTTACACAGGGGCGCGACATGAACCGGCGTATTGATGTCATCATCAATGCACCGAAGTAAATACCAGATACAAGCTGTATGAACGAAACAACCTGCATCGACGACCTGCCGGAAAGTATCCGTGATCATGTGCAAGTGCTGCTTGCAGATTATGAGAACGACTCCCCTTATATACGCACCTTGATTCTGGAAACACTGCGACTGGTTTCCGGCGACTATGAAAATGTAGATATCAAAATGCTTTCCAGAATGCTGTCTGAATTACGCCAGGGGCTGGACGTGTTCAAGCCCTATCAGTCATGCCGGAAAGTAGCCATTTTCGGCTCGGCCAGAACACCAGAAGGTCATCCACGCTATCAGCATGCCTACAGTTGCGCCGCAGCTCTGCAAAAAGCCGGTTTTATGATTATCACCGGAGGCGGTGGCGGCATGATGCAGGCGGCCAATGAAGGTGCCGGTGAAAAACACTCCTTTGCCATCAATATCAACCTTCCGATGGAGCAATTGCCCAACCCGGTCATGATCAATTCTCCGCACCATTTTTACTGCCAGTATTTCTTTACTCGCAAGGTCTTTTTTCTCAAGGAAAGCGACGCTATTGTACTTACAGCAGGTGGATTCGGCACGCTGGATGAGGCGTTTGAAACATTGACGCTGTTGCAAACGGGACGTAATCCGCCGTTACCCGTCATCATGCTGGAAGCACCCGGTGATGATTACTGGGGGCCGTTCATGCGCTCATGGATGCGCCGCCTGGTGAAAGACGGGCTCATTGATTCGGAGGATAATCATCTGCTCTATCACACCGATAGTATCGAAGCCACAGTGAACCATATTCGTGACTTCTATGTGAATTACCACAGCTTTCGCTATGTCGGGAAATGTATTCTGCTGCGCATCATGAACCCGCTATCCGAGAGTGCCCTCAAGCGGTTGAATGCGGAGTTTTCCGATGTACTCAGCAAAGGAACGATTGATCAGGTTTTTCAATGGCCGAAGTCGGACGATAAATGCTACGATCATATGCCGCGTCTGCGCATGCATCTGGATCGCTCCCGCATGAATGTGCTGCCTCACATTATCCGCCGCATGAATGCGCTGTATCAGTTTGATCAACAGGAAGATTAATTCTCAGGTAGATGCCGATTTATTGCCATCCTGGCAAAAATCAGCCCGCTCAGGCAAAAGCGTTATTTTGCCTTCGCTTATAATGGAAACACTGAATTAATTAGCGCCTCCTTAGCAGGCTCAACTCCTCGGTTACAGTTTTTAGCGTGATCATCAAGGGACTGTTCATAAAATATCAGTACGCTGAACAGTTGCAAAAAAACTCATGTGGCTTGTACGAATCCTGGTTGACGTCAGCATGCTTGTCCCCACACTGGGCCACCACTTTAACATGTGCGTTAGGAGATAGATCATGGCATATAATGTTTACGGCGTGGGCAACGCGATTATGGATTTGCAGGTGCAGTGCGAGGATACCTTCCTTGATACAGCCTGCATTGAAAAAGGGATTATGACGCTGGTAGATGACAAGCGCCAACACAATATTCTCGATGCACTGGCTGGGCACAACGTCAATTACTGCTCCGGTGGTTCCGCCGCCAATACCATTGTCGGTATCGCCGATATGGGTGGCAGCGCAGCATATGCCTGCAAAACCGGTTCAGATGATTTCGGCCATCACTACCTCAATGAAATGAAACAGCTGGGTATTACCATCGAAGTGCCGCAGACCGAAGGTCAGACCGGCACCTGTGTGGTTCTGATTACTCCGGATGCGCAACGCACCATGTTGACCAGTCTCGGGATTTCATCCTCATTGAGCGCTAATGACATCAGGGTAGAAGAAATTGTCCAGGCTGAATATGTGTATGTCGAAGGTTATCTGTTTGCCGGTGATTCCACCAAAGCGGCTGCACTGAAAGCCATTGAAATCGCCGAAGCCAATAACATCAAAGTGGCTTTGACCATTTCCGACCCGTTTCTGATCGACATCTGCCGCGATCAATTCAAAGAACTCATTGAAGGGCCGGTGGACCTGCTTTTCTGCAACGAGGAAGAAGCACGCGCACTGACCGGACTGGAAGACCCGATTGAGTGTGCCCACACCATCCATCGGCACTGTGATAATGTCGCCCTGACGCTGGGCAAAAACGGCTCCATTATCATGCATGAAGGTGAAGCATTCCCGGTCGAAGGCGTCGAGGTAGAAGCCATCGACAGCACCGGTGCCGGTGATATGTATGCTGCCGGCGTGCTTTACGGCATCACCAACGGACTAAGCTGGCAGCAGGCCGGACATCTGGGCTCTCATGCCGCCGCACGCATCGTCTCCCAGCTCGGAGCCAGACTGCCGCAACCACTCAGCCGTGCCGAAATCGAAAAACTGCTAGGTTAACGATGCAAACAACCATTGTTCATGTTCATGTTAAACCCGATTGCATCGAGTCATTTATCGAAACATGCCGAGTCAACCACGAGGCATCTATTGAGGAACCGGGAAACTGCCGCTTTGATGTATTGCAATCAGCAGATGAACCGACCCGCTTTGTGCTCTACGAAGCTTATACCAGCACTGAAGATGCAACAGCTCATAAACAGACTGCGCATTATCTGGCATGGCGTGAAACAGTTGCCGATATGATGGCGGAACCCCGGCAGGGCATTCCTTACAACGGGCTTTATCCCGCGACATGAAAACTTCACTCCTGCTCAAAAGCAATCATCCGTGATTCCCGGTTTTTTCTTTGCTGCTACACCGCATATTCATTTCGGTGCTGGAAAACGCTCGCAACTGAGTTCCATTATCCGGCCATATGGACATCGGGTACTGCTGGTTACAGGCGGCGCTTCTTTTGACAGGTCACCGTTATGTCAGTCCCTGCTGGATGAACTTAACAGTCAGTTTGATCTACACCGCATCAGCATCAGTGGTGAGCCGTCACCGCAACAGGTTGACGACACGGTGGCCGAATGTTCTGCCGCACCGCCGGACTGTGTCGTCGCCGTTGGTGGTGGCAGTCCGGTCGATGCCGCCAAGGCCATTGCCGGCCTGTTGCCGAGCGGTGATTCGATCATGGAATATCTGGAAGGTGTAGGTAACGGCAAAACCTATACCGGACCATCCACGCCGTTTATCGCCCTGCCAACGACAGCCGGCACGGGTGGAGAGGCCAGCAAAAATGCCGTACTCTCCGTCATTGGCGAAAACGGCTTCAAAAAATCGTTCCGGCATGAACAACTGGTGGCTCGTCACATCATTCTTGATCCCGAACTAACGCTCTCCTGCCCCGCCAAAGTAACCGCCGCCTGCGGCATGGATGCCTTCACGCAACTGCTGGAATCCTACCTGTCCCGTCATGCCAGCGCGATGACTGATGCACTGGCTTTGAGCGGCATGCAAAAAGTCGCCCGTGCATTACCGGCAGCAATTTCCGATAGCACCAATTTACCGGCCAGAGCCGATATGCTCTATGCTTCATCTGTTTCCGGATTAACACTAGCCAATGCCGGACTTGGCAGCGTGCACGGACTGGCCTCACCGATCGGAGCTTATTTCCCGATACCACATGGTGACGTGTGTGGCAGCCTGTTGTTTGAAGCCACACGCCTGAACATCGAATCCATGCAAGCCAGAGAACCGGATAACATCGGCCTGTTCAAATATGCCGAAGCCGGTCGCGTCATGAGCGCTGACAACAGGCTTAATGATGAAAGCGCGAGGCATTGTCTATTGGCGTTACTGGAGTGCTGGACCAACGATTTTGATATGCCGTTATTATCAGCTTATGGTGTCAAGGAAACCGACATCCCAAAGCTGGTTGCTAATGCCAGCAGCGGCAGCATGAAGAGCAATCCGGTGGCATTGACTGATACTGAAACCGGTGCGCTGATTCAATCCAGGTTATAACCACCGGTATCGTAAAGTCAGGATAAATGATGGTTCACAGTATATGCTTAATCAGTCAGAGTAGGCCTAATCAGGAGGAATAAACATGAAAAAAATGCTGGTTACAATTTTTGCATTACTGATCGCACTCTCTTTTTCCGGTTGCTCGGCGGAACCCGGCACAAAAGCGTGGTGTGATGCCATGAAACAAAAACCCAAAAGCGAATGGACTGCCGATAACGCCGGCACATTCACCAAATACTGTCTGCTGGGCAATTATAAAGAGTGATAAAACGGCAATAGACACGTCATAAAACCGACCCTGCATATTTAAACGATGCTCCATATTCAGATGAAGGGAATATCATATGATTAAGGGAACCTGCCTGTGTGGACAGGTGAGGTATGAAGTCCATGGTACTCCGGAGCCAATCACACACTGCCACTGTCCAACCTGCCGAAAAGCACATGCATCCGCTTTTTCTTCTGTTACATCTGTAAGATTGGCCGACCTGAAGTTCACGGCCGGAAAAGGCTTGCTCAAGTTCTACAAATCATCGGCGGGGAAAAAACGTTATTTCTGTTCCTGTTGCGGCTCGCAAATCTACGCCAAACGCGATGACCAGCATCATTATATTTTACGTATGGGTACTATCGATGGTGATCCTGGCATCCGGCCGGCCCAACATATCTTCACCCGCTACAAAGCCCCATGGTATAATATCCATGATGATATTCCCGAGTTTTATGAATGGCCTGATCACCCGAATGCCAATTCCCCCACAACTCCGAAGGGACGTAACAGCCTGTATCCCAATATCCAGTCTGTTCTCAGGCTGGCCACCAGAAAGGGCACAGCAACATCGCTGCTGCATATCAACACCAGTACGCCTACCGGTCTCTACGACAACAAAAGCAAAACCATCGATGATACTGTTGTTCGACAAGTACATGATGAAATTTCCCGCAATGTGCGTGATTCGGATTTTGTTGAGCAACTCGTTGGCTCGGAGTTTTCTGTGTTACTTCCTTACACGGATAAGGATGCTTCCATCATTCTGGCTGAGCGTATATGCAATACCGCAAAAAGGACCCTTCACACCATCGGGGTAAACCTAAATATCGGAGTAGCCACTCTGGGTGAAAATCAACTGAACGAAAATGACCTTGCGGTAAATATTAATAAACTGCTCGATATGGCAGACAAAGCATTGAGTCATTCACAAGATCAAGGGCAGGACAGGGTAGTCCATTATAGAAATATTGAGTAACGATTCATCAACCCTCTTACATATCATACAACCATATTTCGGTATTTACACCTCAGTCATAACATCGCTTGCATTCGTTGTTTTACTGCATATCATGCGCCGCTCTGTACAGGTAACTGGCAGATACATACCTTGCTCCGGACGCGCTTAATCGTACCGGGGCGTACGTAAGTACACCGAAAGGAGCGCCGTTTGTATTACGAAACTATTTTTATCGTTAACCCTGACATCTCTCAGGAAAACACCGAAGCACTGACCGATGATCTGATCGCCAAAGTTGAAAAAGTCGGCGGTCGTATTGTTAAACGCGAAAACTGGGGTTCACGCCCGTTGGCTTATTCCATTGCCAACCGTAAACGTGGGAATTATATCCTGCTGGTCACCGACGGTAGTGCCGAAGCCATCAACAAGCTGGAACATGCCATCAGTCTTGAGGAACGCATTATTCGTTCCCTGACCACCCGGCTAACCGAACTGTCCGACAAACCATCCCCATTGTTACGCCGGGCCCAGGCTGCTGCCAAGCGTGAAGAAGCTGCGGCTGAAGAAAAAGCTGCAGCTGCAGAACAGGTGACTGAAGCAGCTACACCTGACACTGATGAACAGACGGCTGAAACAACAACTGATGCCAAGGATAAAACTGATGGAGCAGAAGCAAACGCCTGAGTTTAATCACGCCCGCGTATCAGGCAGGCTCGGCAATATACGCAAACGCTGGATGCCGGATGGCTCTCTGGCGCTGGTCGCGGAACTGATAACGCATCGTCCTGAACTGGGGCCGGTTCGAGCCGGAGTTCAGAATGAACAACCGATGCCGCTGCGCGCCAGTGGTGATATTGTCAATACGATGATGGCTCTGGATGGCCTCCATGTGATAATTGGCGGTTGTCTGCGTAGACGTTTTTACAGCAGGGATAATGAACCTTGCTGGGGACAGGTGGAAATTTGGGTGAATGTATGCCGGCTTGTTGAACGGTCTGACAAACAGACTAATGAACAATCCAGCCAACACTACCCTGAATGACACCCAACGAGATTGAGGAGTAAAAGATGAGTGAAGAAGTAAAAACAGCTGCACCGGCTCAAGGTGATCGCCCGCAAGGCAGCCGCCCACAAGGTGATCGCCCGCAAGGCAACCGTCCGCAAGGTGATCGCCCGCAACGCAGTGATCGCCCACAGCGCGGCGCACCACGTGGCCGTTTTCAGCGCCGTCGCAAGTTTTGTAAATTCTGTGCCGACAAGAGTCTGACGATTGACCACAAAGATCCGGATTTGTTGCGCGGTTTTATTACCGAACGTTACAAGATTCTGCCGTCACGCGTGACCGGAACCTGTTCCAAGCATCAGCGTTTCCTGACCACTGCCATCAAACGCGCCCGCGTGCTGGCTCTGGTACCGTTCACACCGCTGCACCACGACTGATTGCAACATTCTTGCATATCAGTAGCAAACTGATCTGATGCAGGGTCAAACAGCTGCCCCGCAGACTATGCCGCCGCTTGTCAGCTATGTTCTGACACATCGGTTACCCTGCGCGGCATTGATGCTGGTTATGCTGATGAGTGCAGTCTGGTTACCCGCACTGAGTAGTGGACTGCCTCCATTTCTGGTGATGTTGCTGACCACCATGGGGCTCTCTATCCATATGCTTGCTCCCGCACTGATTGCTCTAGTCACCTTTGGTGGCGGGCTGGTATTTACCAGCCATGTTGCTACGCTGGTTGCCATCGGAGTTATACTAGCCTCAGGCTTCGCTATCGTGCCGGGGCTGATAGTATTCGTGCTGTATGGCCTGATGCCAATCATGGGGGCAGCCCTGATGATGCGCCCCGATGGTATTCGGCGCAGTGCTCAGTATCTGGCGCTGGGGATTGGTTGTTTGACCTTGCTTGGTTTGCTTGCTACCGCAGCAATGCAGGATACCGGCATCAAGGAACTTATCGGACAACTGCTGACTCCGATGTTTGAAGGTGTTGAGCAACAGATACCAGCCAGCGAACAGGAAACTGTGCAAATGCTTGAGCAATCCCGTCAGATGATGGTAGAAATCCTGCCTGGTCTGATAGCATTGGGGTTGTGGTTTACCTGGTGGGGCGATGTTGTATTTGCCAGGAACTTTGCCCGCAAGTACGGCTTTTATCAGGGTGAAAGTGCCAGGTTGTTAAGCCTAAACTTTGGCAAACCGGTGGCCTACCTGTTCCTGGTTTTGCTAGTGCTGATGAACCTGGCTTCAGGTGAATTACATTACTTAGCCGTTAATGCAGGCATTCTGATTGGTGGTTTGCTGGCGGCACAGGGAATTGCTGTCGGGCACAGCTGGTTGAAAGCAAAAGGCATGCTGCTTTCAATCGCTATGATGTATTTTATGTTAATCATCTGGTCCATATTGATCATACCCTTTGTGATCATCGGCCTGATGGATATTTGGTTTGATTATCGCCGGAATATTCCGGCAGTTGGAGGATAAACAATGCAATTGATTCTTTTGGAACGTGTTGAAGGCTTGGGCAATGTTGGCGATAAAGTCAATGTCCGCCCAGGTTATGGCCGCAATTTTTTGCTGCCACAGGGCAAAGCTGCTGTTGCCGATGCAGGCAACCGCAAGGTGTTCGAACGCCGCCGCGCACTGCTGGAAAGCAAGCAGGCTGAAGTTCTGGCTGCTGCTAAAACTGAAGCTGCCAAGCTCGAAGGGCTAGCATTGGAAGTGGTGCTGGCCACCTCCGACGGTAAGCACCTGTACGGTTCTGTCGGAGCTGCCGAACTGACTGCGCTGCTCAAGGAAAATGATTTCGCAGTGGAGCGCCGCAATATTCTGCAGGATGAGCATATCAAGGAAGTGGGTGATCACACCTTCCGCGTGCGCCTGCATCCGGACGTTACTGCCAACCTGAGCATTACGGTCACTTCCGAGCAACATTGAGTCAGCTGATTCCCCTGCGCACTGATACGCTCAGAGAGCGCATCCCGCCCCACGCCCATGATGCGGAGAGGGCAGTGCTCGGGGGAATTATGCTCGATGCAGAAGCACTGGAAAGGCTGGAAGGATCGCTCCAATCCGAGCACTTCTATGTCGAAGCCAATGCGCGTATTTTCTATGTCATTAACGAACTGGCCTCCAAGGGCCAGCCTGTTGATGCGCTAACCATCAAGGATCAGCTTGAGCGCCGCAACGAACTGGATGCAGTCGGTGGTGAAGCCTATCTGTCCGAACTCGTCGTTGCCGTACCTACCTCTGCCAACGTAAAACATTATGCTGATATTGTGCGCGAACGCTCCATCCTGCGTGATCTGCTTTCTGTCTGCAGCGATGTCTCCCGTGATGTCTACGAAGAAACTGCCCGCGATGTAAACGAACACCTTGATCTGGCCGAGAAAAATATTCTTGCCATTGCCGAAAGCTTCAACCGCTCGAGCCCTTCCTTCAGTAAAATGTCTGACCTGATGCTGGAAAGCTACAAAGAGCTGGAAGAGCGTTATGCTCAGAAAAAACTGGTTACAGGCATACCAACCGGCTTTGACGATCTCGACAAAATGACTGCCGGCATGCAACGCGGCGACCTGATTATTGTGGCCGGACGCCCGAGTATGGGTAAAACCGCTTTCTCCATGAATCTGGCCCAGAATGCTTCGATTCGCTCGGACGATACCGCTGTCGTGGCAGTATTCTCGCTGGAAATGTCCACCCAGCAGATTGCCATGCGTATGCTGGCCTGCGAAGCCCGTGTGGACATGCAACATTTACGCACCGGTCGTTTTTCGGCTGAAGACTGGCGCAAACTGGCTTCGGCCAGTGGCGCACTGGCTGAATCAGCTATCTTTGTGGATGACACGCCAGCCATCTCGGTACTTGAGCTGCGCTCCAAATGCCGCCGCCTCAAGCGCGAAGCCAAAGCTCTCGATCTGGTGCTGATCGATTATGTACAATTGATGTCCGGTCGCTCCGACTCGGATAACCGCGCCCAGGAACTGTCAGAAATCACCCGCTCCCTGAAAGGCTTGGCCAAGGAACTGCATGTCCCTGTCATCGCCCTCTCCCAGCTTAACCGCTCACTGGAATCACGCGCCGACAAACGCCCGATGATGTCCGACCTGCGCGAATCCGGCGCCATCGAGCAGGATGCCGATGTGATCATGTTTATCTATCGCGATGAGGTCTATAACAAGAAACCGGATAACGAAGGCCTGGCAGAAATCATTGTCGCCAAACAACGTAACGGCCCGATCGGCGATGTGAAACTGACATTCGTGAATAAATACACTCGTTTCGAAAACCACGCCTCCACCGGCTTCGACGATTAATCACAACTCCCTATCCACTCGCATTTAGCTGCTCTGCGACAATCACCGTCGACAGTTTCCGGCTATTTTCAGTCATTCGTTCGAGTCCTGTATGGTTCCCCAGTCCAGACAAATCTGGGCACCATTGGAATGAGGTGATTCAAATCAATTTCTGACAGGCTGTTTCCGGCCGGAAAGTGTCATTCAAAAATCGGCTTAATCCGCCGACAGTGCTCTGAGAAGACCTTCGGCTTTGTGTTCGGTTTCGATGAGTTCGTGTTCGGGGTCAGAATCGGCGACGATACCGGCACCTGCGGCCCAGCATAGATTGCCTTCATGGTGCCAGAAGGTGCGAATCAGGATATTCATGTCGGCAGAGCCGTCCCAGGCAATATAGCCCAGCCCGCCGGTATAGGGGCCGCGGGCATTGCTCTCCAGTTCGTGGATAATCTCCATGCAGCGCACTTTCGGACAACCGGTAATCGTGCCGCCGGGAAACATGGCTTTGAACAGATCAACCACGTCGTGCCCTGTTTCAAGAACACCGCGCACATTGGAAACGATATGTTGTACGGTGGCATACTGCTCTACGATCAGACGTTCATTGACCTCGATAGTGCCCGGCTTACATACCCGACCCAGATCATTACGTTCCAGATCAACGAGCATGATGTGCTCTGCACGCTCTTTTTCCGATAACAGCATCTCAGCCCTTAGCGCATCATCTTTATCACCTTCAGCCCGCCTTCTGGTGCCGGCAATGGGCCTGGTATCCACCTTGCCATCGGCATGAATGCGAAACAGCCGCTCCGGCGAAGCTGAAATCAAGTACAAACTGTCAGAAGCAGATCCAATCCGGACAAAAGATGAGAATGGGGCCGAATTAACTCGTCGCAGGCGATCATACAATGCTGTCAGTTTCGAAACTTCAAACGGCATATGCCAGAAACGGGCGATATTGGCCTGAAACACATCACCAGCCACAATGTAATCCTTCACCTGCTGTACAGCCTGTTTGTATTGTGCAGCCGATGTGGCGATCAGATTAACAGTATTGAACTGTGCTGCTGCTGGTGATATCGGAACAGCCGCATCCAGCATAGCCAATGCAGATTTTAGTGACTGCTCATTGCTTGCCGCCACATGGACCACATGCTCGTCAAAACAGAAAGAAAAATCCGGATACAATGTCCATAACACAGGCCCCGGTACTGTAGTTTTAGCCTCGGGCAAATTCTCAATCAGGCCACCGGCTTCGTAAGCGGCATATACCAGACAGCGAATAGCCGGTGAATTCTCGCCTGTTTCCGTAACAGAGGCTTTCAAATGTTCAAAAAAACGTGTGGATTCCTGTTCATTTGCATACTGTGCCAGCGATATGGATTCACCCTGCCCGGAGACAAGAAACTGTTTCCCTCCACCTGACGGGTCTTCAAGGATGGCAGAAAACTGATCCGGAAAAGATGAAAAAAGGCCGTGAGCGGAGTGCTTACGGCCTTTGTTTACTATGACGCGGAAAATCACGCCGGTTTAATTCTGGTGGGCTGCGGTGAAAATCAGTCGAACTTGCGTACGATGACTGAAGCATTGGTACCACCGAAACCAAATGAATTGGATACAGCCACTTTGATATCCGCATCACGCGCCGTATTCGGCACATAATCCAAAGGACATTCAGGATCCTGATTCTCCAGATTGATCGTCGGTGGAACCACGCCGTTATGCACTGCCAGCACCGAGAACGCAGCCTCAATACCGCCTGCCGCACCGAGCAAGTGACCCGTCATCGATTTGGTGGATGACACCATCAGCTTTTCCGCATGAGCTCCGAAAGCATCCTGAATACCCTGCGTCTCGCAAATATCACCGGCAGGCGTGGAGGTGCCATGGGCGTTGATATAATCAACATCTTCCGGATTCATGCGGGCATTATCCAGGGCCATCTTCATGCAACGCGCACCGCCTTCGCCACGCGGTGACGGTGTGGTGATATGATGAGCATCGGATGACATGCCGAAACCGCTCACTTCAGCCAATATATTGGCACCGCGCGCCTGCGCTGTTTCCAGCGTTTCCAGCATCAGAATACCTGCGCCTTCACCCATGATAAAACCATCGCGATCCACATCCCACGGACGTGAAGCCCGCTCAGGCTCATCATTGCGCGTGGACAGAGCGCGCGAAGCACTGAATCCACCCACGGCGAGCTCACAGATACACGCTTCCGTGCCGCCTGCAATCATGGCATCGGCCTTGCCTGATGCGATAATTTCAAAAGCCTCGCCAATAGCGTGAGTCGCAGTCGCACAGGCTGTTACTGTTGCCACATTTGGTCCCTTGGCACCGGTAAGCATAGACACCCAGCCCGATGCCATATTGATAATGGTCATGGGAATAAAGAACGGGGAAATTTTACGTGCCCCACCCTTTTCGTAAGCACGCATGGTTTTTTCAATCGAAGGCATACCACCGATACCGGAACCAATAGCCACGCCAACACGCTCGGCATTGGCCTCCGTGATTTCCAGGCCCGATTGCTTCAAAGCCATATCAGCAGCAGCAATGCCATACTGGATAAAAGTATCCATCTTGCGGGCATCTTTGCGATTGACATAGTCCCCGGCATTAAAATCAGGCACTTCACCGGCTATCGTACAGGCCATACCCGTAGCTTCAGCATCGAAATGGCTAATTCGGCGAACGCCGGACTTGCCTTCGATCAGATTATTCCAGCTAATATCCGTACCTGTGCCGAGCGGCGTAACCAGCCCGACACCTGTGACGACAACGCGTCTGGTCATATTAGTCTGCTTTGGCAGCGATATAATCAATGGCGTTCTGAACGCTCTGGATGCCTTCGGCATCTTCGTCCGGAATCTCAACATCAAATTCTTCTTCGAAAGCCATAACAAGCTCTACGGTATCCAGTGAATCAGCACCCAGATCATCTACGAAGGATGAATCAGGATTGATTTCACCCTCATCAACATTCAGCTGATCGGATACGATTTTAATGATTTTAGCTTCGATTTCTGCAGACATAAGTCCTCCCGAAATTTTTGTAGGTGCGGCTTCTATCATAAGGCCCATATGCGCACAAGTATGAGACTTTTTACAACTGAAAAATATACCCCATCGTAAGTCTTCAGTTACATGTACATACCACCATTGACATGCAGCACTTGCCCGGTGATATAACCGGCGGCATCACCGGCCAGAAAACAGACAGCTGCAGCGATATCTTCCGGCTGGCCTAGCCGGCCCAGTGGAATCTGACTGGTCAACTGGGCATGCGCATCTTCACCCAGATCGGCAGTCATATCCGTGGCAATAAAACCTGGTGCCACCGCGTTAACGGTGATGCCACGCGAACCAATCTCACGTGCCAGAGAACGGGTCATGGCTTCCACCCCGCCCTTGCTCGCGCAGTAATTCAACTGGCCCGGGTTACCCATACCCGCCACAACAGACGAAATATTGATAATGCGGCCGCCGCGTGCCTTCATCATCGGGCGGAGTGCCGCCTGCATGGCATTGAATACAGAGGAAAGGTTCGTATCGATTACTGCGTCCCATTCCTCGGCTTTCATACGCATGGAAATATTGTCACGGGTAATGCCGGCATTGTTCACCAGCACATCAAGTCGCCCGAAATATTTGGCAGTTTCCTTCACAAAACTCTGAATCTGATCACGATCTGAAACATCAACGGCCTGAGCGGTCACTTCCACCCCGCTTGCATCACGAATCTTCCCGGCTGCCTTATCAATGGTGGTTTGCGTAGTGCCGCAGATTGCCAGGTTATAACCGGCTTCCGCCAATTTACTTGCCACCACAAAACCGATCCCCCGGCTGGCACCCGTGACCAATGCAGTTTTCACATCACTCATATCTTATTCCCCCGCTATCTCTGCCAAACTGATCTCCAGCTGTTCCGGGTTCACACTGACCCCAACAAGCATGGCACGCTCGATGCGTTTTACGAGCCCGGACAACACCTTGCCCGGCCCCATTTCCACCGCCTGCGTAATACCGGATGCTGCCAGTTTCTGCACAGTTTCAGTCCAGCGTACCGGTGAAACAAGTTGTGCCACCAGTGCAGCCCGGATATTCGTTATATCCTGCTCAGGTGTTGCACTCGCATTTCCCCATACCGGGCATGCTGGCATCTGAATATTAATTTCCTGCAACTGAACAGCCATAGCATCAGCGGCGGGCTGCATCAATGGTGTGTGGGACGGTGCACTAACCGCTAAAGGCAATGCGCGTCTGGCGCCTGCCGCTTTCGCATCCGCCATCATGCGCTCAACCGCCGCTGCGTGTCCAGCCACCACAAGTTGACCCGGACAATTATAATTGGCCGCCCATACTTTTTCGCGATCCGAGGAAGCGGACTCACACAGTTCTTCCACCACATCATCGGCCAGTCCCAAAATCGCCGCCATACTACCAACGCCGGCTGGAACCGCCTCGGTCATTGCCCGTCCACGAAAGGCCACCAGCTGAACTGCATCAGAAAAATCTATCGCTCCTGCTGCCACCAAAGCAGAATATTCACCCAGTGAATGCCCGGCCACCTGTCCGGCTTCCGGCCCGCCCAGCTCACGCCACAAACGCAACATAGCAATCGACGCTGTCAACAACGCCGGCTGCGTGAATTCTGTTTGCCTCAGCTTATCATCGGCATCATCACGGATTAACGCTGCCATATCGTAAACCAGCGCATCCGATGCCTCTTCCAGTGTCTGCCTGACAACATCAATGCCATCGAAAGCATCCAGCATCCCTTTGGACTGGGAACCCTGTCCGGGAAATAAAAATACAAATTCAGCCACGTTTACATCCTTCAATCGTTATTCATTAAAACTCTGTGCACGCTGCGGTAAATGCTTTTGACCGTGATGTTGCTATTTCGACCAGCGGAGCAGATTGGCTCCCCAGGCAAAACCACCGGCAAAGGCTTCCAGCAGGATCAATTGCCCCTTCTCAAGACGGCCTGAACGATATAATTCATTCAAGGCCAGCGGCACGCTGGCTGATGATGTATTGCCATGCGAACCCACGGTCAATGCCACGCGGTCTATATCCATTTTCAGTTTCTTTGCTGTCGCCTGAATGATGCGAATATTGGCCTGATGTGGCACCAGCCAATCAATATCGCTATCACTCAATTCATATTTGGCCAGAATCTCGTTCACCACGCTACCCAGTTTGGCGACAGCAACACGGAACACCTCATTGCCTTTCATTTCAACCGCCGCAGTGCCAGCAGAATCAAGGCTGAAATCAGCAGCCTCATGATTCACCTGTTGATGCAAATCCGGGCTGGATGGCCTGTGCGGATGAGTCGCCTTCAACAAATCACGATACGCACCATCGGCATGCAGTACAGAACCAATCAATCCGTTTTCCGCATCGGCTTCACGCGCTTCCAATACAACGGCACCGGCACCATCACCAAACAGAATGCATGTACCGCGGTCGGTCCAATCAACGATGCGGCTCATCGCTTCCGCCCCAATCAGCAAGACGCGTTTAAACATGCCTGCACGCATCATGCCTTCAACCTGGGCCAGCCCATAAACAAACCCCGAGCACACCGCCTGAATATCCCAGGCCGGAAAATCCTTGCCGCCCAGTTTGGCCTGCACAACCGTTGCTGTGGCAGGAAAAACAAGATCTGGGGTCGTAGTCGAAACGACCAGTGCATCAATATCATCAATACCGACCCCGGCGTCGGCTAACGCTACTTTGGCTGCTTCAACAGCCATATCAGATGTCATCTGATCTGCTGCGATAATGTGACGCTGGTGGATGCCGGTACGCTCGGTGATCCACGCATCAGTGGTATCTACCATCTGTTCCAGCTCGGCATTGGTCAAAACGCGTTTAGGCAGATAACCGCCAATACCTGTAAGATGAACCGAAGCCAGACTCATATCTCCACCAGTTCCTGCACTGATTCAGCAATATGATCGGTCAGATTTTCACTGACTTCACGACAGGCGACCGAGATAGCACTGACAAACCCGTCAGCATCTGTGCCGCCATGACTCTTGACCACAATACCATTCAGGCCCAGCAGCGGCGCACCATTATATTTACCCGGATTAACCGTATCCTTAAAACGCCGCAATGCACTGCGTGCCAGCAACGCACCTGCCTTGGCCACTACACCCGAAGTCAATTCATGCTTCATACTGTTAGCCAGAAATGTTGCTGTTCCTTCCATGGTTTTCAATGCTACATTGCCAACGAACCCGTCACAAACCACCACATCCACATCGTTGCCAAACAGGTCGGTGCCCTCAACATTACCGATATAATTCAGCCCTGATTCGGCCAGTTTGGCAGAGGTCAATTTGATGACATCGGTACCCTTGATATCTTCACTACCGATATTGAGCAGTCCGATACGTGGACTCTGCACACCCTCGGCAGCCTGCATGTAACAGGAGCCCATAATCGCAAACTGCACCAGATGATCGGAATTACACTCGGTATTAGCTCCGGCATCGAGCATCAGTGTGCGCCCTCCGTTCACGGCGGGAATCATCGATGCAATCGCAGGGCGATCAATACCGGGCAGTGTTTTCAGAATTACTTTTGAGATCGCCATCAAGGCGCCTGTATTGCCTGCACTCACCAGCGCATCCCATTCATTGTCACGCACCAGACGCGCACCGACATGAATGGAAGAATCTTTTTTACGCCGCAAGGCATGCGAGGGGGAATCGCACATACCGACCACATCAGTCGCCGACACCAGTGAAACCCGATCAGCAATATCGCGTTGCTGCAACAATGGCCTGAGAACATCTGCCTGCCCGATAATGCCAAACGTTAATGGATCAGAAAAACGATTTAAAAAACCGGTTGAAAGTACAGCTTCAAGCGCATCCAGAACCATGGCGGGCGCATGATCACCGCCGTGCCCATCTATCAAAATACGAATATTTCGACCAACGCCCTGTCGGCTGCTGCCGGTATTTTGATCCGGCTCAGACAATGGAATAACTGTTCTCACCGGCAGTCATAAGCTGATTAATCTTCGTTTGAAGCTTTTACTTCACGGCCCTTGTAGGTGCCGCAATGTGGACATACATGGTGTGGACGCATCATTTCACCACATTCAGGACATTCGGACATGCCGGCAGGCACAATTCGATCATGTGCCCGGCGCATATTTCGCTTGGATGTGCTCGTTTTTCTCTTTGGAACTGCCATTCTACTCTCCTACAACAAAACTCGTTAGCCGAATTTATGATGACTTCGTAAAAAACCATCATCGTGCCCATAAATAGGCTTTTTACGACGTTATCAACTATTAATCGCCCAGCTTCAAATCACGCAAGGCAGCAAAAGGATGATCACTTTTATCCTGCGCGCACTGGCATGTTTCCCTGTTCAGATCGACACCACAACCCTGACACAGACCCTGGCATGAATCACTGCAAATCACATCGGCTTTCCATGCCAGCCAGATATCTTCGCGCAGCAGGTCAAGCAGGTTAATCTCACCGGGTGGTGCCACATACTCACATACACTCTCGGACTCTGCTTGTTGCGGCTCGTCACCAAGCTGGAACTCCCATGCCGATTGCCCTTCAGCCTGCCAGTCAAATTCTGCATTGCAACGACTGCATTGGCGCCTGATCAATCCATGCCATTGCCCGCATAACCGGTACACATCACCAACATGTTCAAGTTCAGCCCGCCAGTGCACATCAGAGACCAAATCAGACAAGGCTCGCACAGAACCAGTTTCCTGATCCTGCAATAATACCCCGGAGACATCCGTATCCCACTGCCTGCCGGTTGCCGCAAGGTTCTGCAATGTCACAAGCCAGTGCCGCAGCATGCCAACCTCCAGGCGATTTAAAACAGGCGCGCATTATCAATAATGACACCTACCGGTCAAGCCTTGCCTTACTGGCACGATTGCACTGCTCCCGCACCTGAAAAAGAAACCTTGTTGTGACGATTCCTCCCGCACTGTGTTCTTTTAACTCATGCGAGGCGGATCCTACATGTAATGTATATCACTTTATTTTACGCGCATAGGTCATAAAGTGCGCACCAAATAGAATGAATTGTGACGAAATGATACATACTGCAGCCACACTGATTGCTTAATCACCATGGCCGTTATTACTATGCAACAGGTTGGAAAAACAAGGAGATATGCATGATATCAAAATTCCTGCTCGGCTTTTTCTGTAGCATCATGATCACGATGCCGGCGTATTCCTTCGCTTTAAACACAACAACCCCATCCATTCGCCAGCATTCCAGTCCTGATTTGCAACAGCGTCTTGATGCCAGCATCAAACATCTCCATCTGGACAAGGCCGTCAGACAAAAACGTCTGTCAATTGCTCTGGTCGATATCACCAATCCATCTGATCCGAGTATGGCACAGGTCAATGGGAATGAGATGATGTATGCTGCCAGCCTGCCGAAAATAGCCATCCTGCTGGCAGCATTTGAACGCATTGCGCATGGCAAACTGACCCTGAACAATGATACCCGCGAGACCATGACGAAAATGATCCGCCACTCATCCAACAAGGATGCCACTGCTATGATCAGAAAGGTTGGCAAGGAATATATTAACCAGGTTCTGGCATCCCAGAAGTACAGGCTCTACGACCCGAACTACAACGGCGGGCTCTGGGTTGGCAAGGAATATGCCAGCAGCGCTGCCTTCCACCGCGACCCGCTGCATCACCTCTCACATGGTGCCACAGCCATGCAGGTCGCCCGTTTTTACTATATGCTGCAAACCGGCAACCTTGTTTCCCCCACCTATTCACATGAAATGAAAACGATTTTATCGAAGCCTGGAATCAATCATAAATTCGTCAAGGGCTTGAGCAACACGAATGCGACAATCTACAGGAAATCAGGCAGCTGGCGCTCCTATCATGCCGACAGCGCCCTGATTGAACACAACGGTCGCCGGTATATCGCAGTTGCACTGGCCCATGATTCAAAAGGCGGTGTATGGATGACGCAATTGATTCGTGAAATGGATAACATTATTTTCCAGCATGCCGACTATGCAGCTCAGGCCCGCGCTACGAAGGTAGCGAAAGCACCACGAAATTCTGCAAAACGCATCATGTAGCCCGTATACAACAATCGAAAAAAAACCGTCAGGCAGAGTCCCCTGACGGTTTTTTTATTGATTCCGTACAACTGCTGAAACTCTCCGCCCATGTTCTTTACTTAGTATCACCAGCGTCACACCCCAACCGATACAAATCAGCACCACCAGCCAGACCAAATCCGCACTGGGAACCCTGAATGGCAACCACTGCGTCAACAACAGGATCAGGAATGAACTCAACACCTTGAACAGGCGATAACCAAACATATCAATCCATGCCTTGGCCTGAAAAATCAATAGAGGATCGATAGAAACATATAACAACTCTTTTGAAGCCCGGTTGATGGAATAAGACAAGCCGCGATCAGAAATCTTGAGCACTGATCCTGTCATAAGCGTCGGTGAAGCCATGTAGAACATCGAACTGATCAGCACGGCAAGCGGCTGTGCACTGAGGCCCGCAATAACACCCAGCCAGCGATGCACCACCGGTACAATCAGAACATTCACGGCAATCGCCACAGCCCCCAGCAAACTGAATAATTGCCCCAAAAAAGCAGTCCGCTCATCGCGTCCGCTCAGTGTCGCTTCAATAACGCTCATAAACTGGTATTCCACCAGTGGACTAACCATCTGCGCCAGCAATACAATCAGGGTAATCAATTTCAGATACCGATTGGAAAGAATGGCACGCCAGCTGCCTTTTTCGATATCCCGCGCATTGACTTTGACACCGATTTGACGGTACAGGCCGGCTCGTTGCATCAATACCGTAAGAGCGGCCAACCCCAACAAAATGGCTGCAGCAACCAGCAGCAAATCAATAGTCTGCAACCCTGCTTGCCTGATAAGTATGTCTGTGGCCTGTCCACCGACCACACCACCTACCAGTCCTCCTGTTGCAATCAGGCCATACCAGCGCTTGCCCTCCTGCTCGGAATAGATGCTATTGGTGAGGCTCCAGAATTGCTCTACAAGAACTACGCTGAGAATATCGACAAAGATAAAAAATGCTAAAGCTGTAATCGGTACAGGATGTGTCAGTAATGAACGAAATCCAATCAGCAATACGATAATGATGGATACTGTTGCAAGCACCACCTGCAACCGGGAAAAATGTGCAATCAGACGATAGTAGAATGAGACAATAAAACCAAGCGTCAACGCTGTCGCGATCCATACATAGGGTAAAAAGTCACTACCCAGCACTTCCAGGAATATCGAACGGCTGGCCGGCTTTAGATGATACAATGCAGCAATAATCAGAAAGAAATTTGTAAACAGAAACACGCAGCGGAGCAAAGGCCGGTCCTGAGTCGAATCTTGCATCATTGACATAACGGGTAATTCTGGAGTATGATTACATCGCTTGTACAGTCGGAAAAGTTGTTTCGGCGGGGAAGGCGCATATGTCAGACAAACCGCGCATGGCAATCAAACTGTGGTTCAGATTAATGACCGGACTGCTTTTCTTTATGCTCGCTCCCCATAAATCCGTTTCTGTTGAACATTCCCAGCAACCGGTTAATAATCATAAACACGCAACCATAAAACTGAAAAAAACTTACCCTGCCATTCGTGACCACGCCAATCCGAAAATGCAGGAAATGCTGAAACAGCACATTGCCTCACTGCACCTGAGCGGTGCGATCCGCGATAAACGTCTGGCCGTTGCACTGGTCGATGTCACCAATCCGGCCTCCCCCAGTATGGCACAGGTCAACGGCGATGAAATGATGTATGCCGCCAGCATGCCCAAGATTGCAATTCTGCTGGCCGCCTTTGAGCGTATTGCTGCCGGAAAGCTGCCGCTGGATAATGATTTGCGAAAGACCATGACCAGAATGATTCGCCATTCATCCAATAAGGATGCGACCAAAATGATCAGGAAAGTAGGCGGAAATTATATTAACGAGGTACTCGAATCACCGAAATACAAACTCTATGATCCGAATCACAACGGAGGACTGTGGGTTGGCAAGGAATATGCCAGCGGAACGGCCTTTCATCGTGACCCGCTGCACCATCTCTCCCACGGAGCCACTGCCATTCAGACAGCGCGCTACTACTACCTGCTGGAAACCGGGCAACTGGTATCACCGAAATATTCACACGAAATGAAAGACATCCTTTCCAAACCCGGCATCAGCCATAAATTTGTTAAAGGTCTGGAAGCCAGCCATTACAGTGATTTACAGATGTACCGCAAATCAGGTACCTGGCGCACCTACCATGCCGACAGTGCCCTGATTGAACACGATGGCCGTCGCTATATTGCTGTTGCTCTGGCCAAAGACCCCAAAGGCGGACAGTGGATGAAAAAACTCATCCATGAAATGGATACAATTATTGTTTCCCTTCATGCACATGATGTAGACGTTGCATCAACCGGTGCACCCGCGTCGCTAGCGTCTGCTGAGCCACAGCCGAGTTCTTCTTCAAAACATTTGATGTAACCACGACCATATAATCCAGCACAGGCGCACCTGCCGGAGACTCTATGATGGCGACTGAATTCATTAAATTCAGTACATTGCCCATATATTTTTTACATACAAAACCGGCTTCAGGCTTGCATTTATAGAATGAACCGGATTTGAAATACACCGCCGCATCTTTCAGGGCCGGCGAAGAAGCATAACGAATTCGCCACTGGGTCATGTATAACAAGCGTTTGATCTGCAGGCTGGACCAGCTATCGACCAACTTGCCCTGCTCCATTTTCAGAATATAAAACATTAATTCCCGGGCTGTAGCAACACTGTTGCTACCCGGCACACGTCTCTTGCCGGTGCGGGAAAAGAATCCACCCTGCCTGAGCCTGTCAGGGTCCAGCCCGTTACGAATCACCGGATGCTGCAACGCCTCCAACAGCGCATCACTGAGCTCTTTTTTGGGTGTCCGACTAAAATATTCATGCTCATCCTGCCTGCTGACCGGATAATCACGGCCAAAGTGACGCAACAGCATCACATGCTTGAATACCATACTGGCAGCGGCATTGGAACTGGCTGACAACATCCAGTCCAGATAGGTCCAGAAATTGGCAACATCACCCTCAACCAAGGGTCGCTTGACCATACGCATCTTGTCCGGATACCAGAATGGTACTGTGTGATGGTCAGAGTGGATAAATTCATCGGCAACAATCATGCTGTTTCGCAGCACGTTCTCGCGCGCAGCGATATCATCAGGATAAATATCGGCAAGTGCCTGAAACAGCGCCAACGCCACAACCAGTTTACCCACACTGCCCGGATTACGAATCACATTCGCCTGATATTCTGCATAACGCGGTCTGTCTATATCACTGAAATCCAGCACACTGATACTGTAATCGGGTGCATCCGCCCCCAACAGCTTGATAATGGCTTTCGACAACTCCGGATCAGGGCTTGGCAACCCCCGCTCAAGCCGCCCCTGCAACCTTAAACCAACCTGATCCATGCCAAGTTGCGCACCGACCGGGACGCGGTTACCCCGCACCTTACCCTGCTGGGCCAGCCGGTAACCTTCCAAACGGGTGATACCGGTTTCCGCTGCCCCGTCCAGCGGAAAGGCATGCACATCAAATGACAACAACATCAATGCTATCCCAGTCAACCATAAGCGCATCATCTCAAACCATCCGATACCAGTGGATACTGGTCCAGTTGTACCCTGACTTTTTCTCGTCCGTACAATTGCCTGTCCATTTCAACCAGTGCCAAACTGCGGCTTGCACGCCGACTCTCAACAAAGGGACGAATCTGGAACAGCGCTATCTTCCCGTGTCGAAAACCAAACTCGATATCCGCAACAACAGGCAATCCGTCAGCATTTCTGGGCAACGGGAAGCGTCGTTCCACATCAGCAACCAGACTGCGTAACTGCTCAATTTCGCCTTTTAACAATACATACTCACGACCACTGGCCGCCTGCCTGATCATGCCTCCTTGCGGATTAAGCCCGGCCCGTTCAGGCGCGGTTGCCTGAGCCAGAAGTTTCACCATACCTGTGCTTCGTTGCACCCTGAGTTCCTCTGATGCCTGGCCTTCTACGGCGCCGCCGACGCCTTCATTGGTTGCAATCGATATCCATTGGCGATCTCCGTTATCAACATTTGAAGTCACCAGCACGCCTGATTTTTCAGATGCAAAGCTCTTCATCAATAATACTGCCGGGTATACATGCTCAGGATTGCGCATATATGCCTGCCGCCAGGCAAAAGCACGATCAGTAAATGGTGAGGCCCAAACACGCAAAATCGCTGTCATGATATTCTCGAATCCCACCACATTGGGCACAGTCAAATTTAATCCTGCACCACTAAAGCCGGGCAAGTCCTCAACATTGGTATCACTGCGTACGAACAGGCCATAATCAGCTCCTTCACCAAATTCATGCCTGAGCGCACTGCGAAGCTGCTCTCGAAAAGACTCGCCGGGATCGCTGTGAATGATCCACTGGCGCAAACGAGCCAGAAACAAGCGTGTTTCCCTGCTTCGTTGTGAACTGCTGTCGATCTGTTCCAGGCGCTTGTATTCGGACTGCATCCATTCAAATACGCTCGGACCTCCCTGTTCAATTGGCTGATTCAGATGCCTTCGAAACATACCGAATGGAAGCACAATACCTGCGTTCACCATATCCGGATAATAATGAAACAGTTCCCCCAGGTTGGCTGCTTTAGGGCCAACTATTCGACCCGAATCCCTGGCGCGGATCTCATCCAGAGGTTTCAGCCTCGTATCTGCCAGATCAAGTTTTTTCAGATCCACTGCGATGATATCTCTGGCAATCAATTCCCGTCCAAAAACATCATCCCACTTCGAGCTGTCCGGCTCGATGGAAACCATGCCCTGATAACTGATAGCCATCACAATACGTTCGCCAACATGAGCTTTAATCATTGTAAACAATGTATCATCAACAACCATATTCGGAATCCCCAGATTGCGCGCCAACAATTGCACATGCGATACAGAGCTTCCTTCACCCCGGGTAATAATACCAGCCACAGGTTTCAGTTCCTGCCGGGTCGCATCCAGCATATAAATACCTTCAGGCCGCATATCTTCCCCGACCGCCGGAGCCTGTAACAATATTCCACGACGAATCCCCGGATTTAATGCACGCAAACCGGTCGCTATTTCCTGTCCGAAAACCCTGTGTTTAATACCAGTGAGGTGACCGGCATCAGCAACCAATGAATCCAGAATCCGCGTGAATGGCAACAGCGGGCTGCTGCGTAAACGCTCAGGCATAAAATTTCGAGCCAGCGGCGTTAAACGCTGCCAGTGATTGACGGTGTTATTAAAATGGAATTCCAGCGTGCGTTGAGCCCACTCGCTGACACGCGCCAGATATCGCAAGCCTGTGTAATAATCGTGAACACTGATGTCTTCATTCTGAATCAACTTCTCCAGTTCAGTCCTGGCTGCTTGCCACTGACGATCGGACAATAACCCTGTTGCATGCAATGATTCGCCCAGATATCGTAACCAGCCAAGTCGGGTTACACGGCTTGTTCTTTCCGATGTTTTAATCAACTGATTTCCCAGCGCATAGGCTTCCTGTTCCAGAACCAGTGAAGCGCGTAAAAAACGCAAGCGATTATATATCGAATAGCTATTCCTGTGCAGCAGTATGTCGCGCAATATCAAGGCTCTGGAGGCAACCACAGCAATGGCCTCAGGAATACCCTTTGCCCTCTGAAGAGCATCTATCGTTTCTGCCATTTTCTGTTTAAATTGCTGGTTGGCCGATTCATCTGCCAGCTGTTTTAAGCGCAAAATAGTTGTCTGTGGTGCATACAAGGCATCCAGATCAGTCGCCAACGATTCGTATAGGTCCTGCAAATCAGCCTGGCCACGATTGCGGGCATAGGCTCTCACACTTGCCGCATCACCCCGATCGGGCAAGCTGTGTATCTTGACACGCAAATCATGAAAGTCCTTATCCTTTTCCGAAATATCGGTGGCAGCCTGTCGGATCTTCACGCCCAGTTCGGGTTCCACGGAGAGGGGCAATAAACGGGCAACTTCACGCAGTAATACATAGCGTTCGGGTGTTTGCCATGCAGGATCTTCCAGCATGGCAAACAGAATTTTACTGGCCGCATCCTGCTCAACTTCGGCCTGTATAGCCCCACGGTAGAATCTTGCCTGACGGAAAACCCAGCCATCGTTCACACGAATCAGAAACTGTTCGAGCAGAATTTGTTTCAAATCATCCAGCCGTGCGTTCGAACCCGTAAAGTCTTCCGGCTTGATTGCCGAAAGAAGATTACCGACCAGATAACCATTTTCCCGCATCAAAAGCGCACGGGAGTTCCATGCACCATGCTGAATCCCGCCACCATGTTCCCGGCAGGCGTATTTTTTTGGAGCTAGAATCACCCCGTCTTTACAAAACCAGTTCACGCCATCGAACGGACCACGCGGAGCTTGTTTAAATTGATCAATCCAATGCCGGAACTGCCCTGTTTGAACATCCACCTCTGCACGAACCACCCCTCCGGACGCAGATAAAATCAGCATAAACATCAATGTGATTCGAACAATCATATATGACAGTATAGTCGTCAGACTATTTTCTTTCCACTGACAGGTATCAACCGCCCGGTGCATATGAATAATCATGAGATATAGTTGACATGATACATGGCTGTTTGCAACACTGACACAGCTATTCAGTATGCAGCGATGCTCAGTTATCAGCACAGTTATCACGCCGGCAATCACGCCGATGTTTTAAAGCATATCATCCTCGGCGATCTGGTCGCCGGCATGCAGAAGAAAACATCGCCGCTATTTCTGTTTGATGCCTTTGCCAGCCGTGGTATCTATGATCTCGGATCGCCTGAAGCGTTGAAGAACAGAGAGTTCGATACTGGCATCGGACAAATTTGGCACCTGCGTCATCAACCCAAACCGGAAGGTGCAGAGCGCTGGTTCAAGTTGATTGGAGCCAACAACACCGGTGGTGGCTTTCAACACTTTCCCGGCTCCACATCACTGTTTGCATCCATGCTGCGGGAAACAGATCGACTGGCCGCCTGTGACTTGCATCCGCAGGAATTCAACATGCTACGCCATAGCTTCAACAGCAGCCGCAGACTCGCCCTGCACAAGCGCGATGCCTTCGAAGCATTGGGCGCATTATTGCCACCGAAAGAGAATCGCAGCCTGGTTTTTATCGACCCCTCCTATGAAGATAAAAATGAATACAAAAAAGTAGCCCGCGCCATTGCCGGTGTATATCCCCGTTTCCGAACCGGGACTTATGTCATCTGGTATCCGTTGTTACCGGCTGGACGCCATAATGATTTATTTCGTGAGTTGAAACGATCCGGCATCCGAAAAATACTCAGACTGGAACTGAACTGTTATAACTGCTTCCCGGATATGCAAATGTTTGGTTCAGGCTTATTGATTATCAATCCACCGTGGCATGCACAAAAAGCAATAAAAATATCATTGAACTGGATTTCCAACAGCCTCGCAGAGGGCAAAGGGCAATCCTGTTTTAACTGGCTTGTTCCTGAATAACTGACAGGTAGAGAGGCATATCTGTTACGCTCTGAAACCCCTCAGAACATACAAGCCATTCGATTCATTTGTTCTTAAAAACCAGATATTTGCGCTATTATCATGACAGTGTATACTTGAAGCCTACCTCATTGTCCCTCATACTTCCCCGCTATTCAACCACCACAGGATATCCTCACATGAAACGCATTCCGGCATCATCCACCAGCGCAGCCTGTGCCCATGAACTGGTTACATCCCTGCAACAGCGCTTTGTATCAGGGTTGGAGAAACTGGCTGCAAGCATGGGCAGCACTCAATCATTTTCAGCTGTCGAATGGTTCCGCGACAAAGGGAAACACGGTGGTGGTGTGCGTTATGAAACAGCTGACGGGAATCTGTTCGGGCGTGGATCGGTGAATATCTCGCAAGTTCATTACGATGATCATCCGGAAAAGAAACTTGGCTCGGCTACCGCCATCTCAACCATCATTCATCCGAAACACCCGTTGGCTCCATCAATACATATCCATATCAGCTGGACAAAGATGAAGCATGGACAGGGATACTGGCGCATGATGGCTGACCTGAATCCCTCCAGCGAAAACCCTGCCCACACAGAAAAATTTCTTGCAGACATGAAAGCAGCGGCTCCGGAGCAATTCGCCGAAGCTACAGCGCAAGGCGACCGCTATTTTTATATCCCGTCACTCGGCCGTCATCGTGGCGTAGCCCACTTCTATCTGGAAAATTATCATTCAGATGATGCGGATGCGGACTATACTCTGGCTCACACCGTTGGCGCAGCGGCCATTGATACTTATCTGGCTATCCTTACCGATACCCTGCAAAATGTAGCCGCGCCAACCGATGAACAATGCCTCACCCAACTCGCCTATCACACGCTCTATTTTTTTCAGGTTCTGACACTGGATCGAGGTACAACGACAGGTCTCCTGGTGCATAATCAAAACGATATCGGCATCATGGGCTCACTACCCGCCTGTGTGGACCCCGATCTGCTGTCTTCATGGATAAAGTACATGCCCCCCCCGCAAGATCAACTGCTCAATGCACTGATTGCAGCGCTGCCGGATTCATCTCCTGTTCAGCTGGATGCAATGGCAAAAGAGAAGTTGGCCGCGGTTGTACGCAACCATTACAGGTCACACCCCGAGGCGATGAATATGCAAGCTTCAGGCGACACGATTCCATCAACAGTGGACAACCACAAGGGATAAACAATGACCTTCCAAATCAGACACGATGTTTGATTCGTAACGACGGCAAAACGACACTTTTGCCTGAGCGGGCTGATTTTTGCCAGGATGGCAATAAATCGGCATCTCCTTAAAAGGTGCGTACACATGAAAATGAAATCGGTCTTCCATCTGGATATGAGCAAATATCCAAAAGATGAACCGAAAGCCATGCTTGAAATGATTGGAGAATGGCTTCTTGCCAACTTGAAAGAGCAATATCCCGAAAACAAGGGCTATGCAATTCATCGTGCCATCCGGGCCAGACCCAGCCCGTTTACAACGCACTGGGACATCTATCTAAGCAGAGGGCATTTCTGGAAATTCAAGCTATCTCTTGAAATTTCTCGAGCAAACAAAAAGGTATTTTTTCATATTTCTATGGGCCGGAATCTGGATCATAACATTGCATATTTGGTGACAGGGTTGGTGATTAGCCTGATCAGTCTGATGATAGCTTTCATTGATCCCGCCAAGACTTTCAACAGCAATATCATACTACCTATCCTGATCGGGACATTTTTAGGCGGCTTTGCTCTGCTTATACCCATTAGATGGATTGTCCGACCTTATATTATAAGAAAAGCCAGCGATAAAGGTATTGAAGAAGCTGAAACCTATCTGCTCGAAGAAATAAAGGTGCTACTTAAGCGTGCCAGGTGCCTGACTCAAACACAATAGTCTAAGGATGCTCTGTAAAAAGCCAGAGTATCCGTTTAAGCCATGAGTGGCCTGCCAAAACAATGCATGTAAGCGCTTGATTTTATGAGCAATGGCAAAACCACGCTTTTGCCATTGCTCGCTGAAAAAACTACACGAACGTAGTTTTCAGACTTCCCCTAAAACTCGACCACGCTCTTTTTTCACGCCGGGAGGAGAGAGAATCAACCGGAAAAAGCTTCTCCGTAGCGGGCTTCCCATGCTTCCTGACTGCGGAACTCAACTCCCAACTGCTTAAGCAACCCATCGTGAATATCGTAAATCACACCGATCACATTGACCTGCTGTCCGCGTTTCCATGCCTCACGTACGATGGTATTGCGACAGATATTATGAACTTGCGATTCAATATTGAGCTCGGCCAAACGATTAGCTCTCTCATTTGACGGCAATTGATTTAACTCTACGACATGCCGGTTATAGACAAAGCGCACCTGATCCAGCCATAAGTCAACCGGCTGGACACCGCTATGCTCTAGCGCTGCATGCACGCCACCGCAACCATAGTGTCCACAGACTACAATATTGGGAACTTTCAGTTCATCAACTGCATATTCGAGAACAGCCAGACAATTCAAATCATTGGTTGCAAAAATATTGGCGACATTGCGATGCACAAAAACTGAACCCATAGGTAACCCAATCAGTTGATCCGGACCAACCCGTGAATCCGAGCAACCAATCCACAATATTTCCGGCTTCTGATCACACGAGATCGATTCCAGATATCCCGGCTTATCTTTTCTAAGCTGTTCCGACCAATTGCGATTATTTTCCAGCATTTGTTTGATTGAGGACATGATGGAAGACTAGCCGGAAAACACTGTCAGACAAGCAGCTTAAGCGCTATGCACTCATCTTTCTGATAGTGGCGCGATGAATCATGTGACCGGACTTGCAGGCTACGGGCGAATTAGAACAAAGACTCCGGCAATCCAAAATATCTACTTCAATTCTCTGATCCTTTAATGCAACTGCCAAAGCCAAGCCGCCGTAATCCCTGCAACGCGGGCCATGACATACGCCGACCACCACCTGTTTGC
>CAZBEN010000003.1:0-42856 GCA_964490955.1 uncultured Zetaproteobacteria bacterium
ATGCTCTATACATAAAGCCAGGCAATTGTTTCAATATGATCACCTCCATTCGTAATATTATTCAACATGCAGATTACACATGGCAAATATTGTGGGTCGTTCCTGTGACAGGGCAAGGATGCGGTTCATTGTAGTCATATCCTGCACCAGCGGAAATGGTAACAATACCTGTGTCAGTGCAGATAGCCGGCTTCCGATCGCAGTGGCCATGTGTGCAGCCAGCGAATCGGCATTACCGAACAATTGCACCAACAGCATTTCACGCAACCCCAGAGTCGGGGCAATGCGGACAGCGCTATAATCCTGCTCAATCCCGGCCAGCTTTGCGGCTGCGACAATTGCATCCTGATAATTACCCAGCGAGTCAACCAGCCCCAGCCGGTGCGCATCGGAACCACTCCAGACACGTCCCTGAGCCAATGCGGCCACTTTTTCTACCGGCATAGTCCGGCCACTGGCGACAATGTGTAAAAAACTGCGGTAAATATGCTGCATGGAGAGTTGCATGACTTTATCCAGTTCCGGCGGTAACGGGCGGTCAGGGCGGATACCACCGGCGATAGACGTTGTGCCCAGACCATCGCTATGGATGCCCAGTTTCTCCAGGCCCCGTTGCATATTTGCCAAAACGCCAAAAGCACCAATTGAGCCGGTGATGGTGGTCGGGGCGGCCCATATTTGATCGGCAGGCGTCGCCATCCAGTAGCCACCGGATGCGGCCATGCTGCCCATGGATACCACCACCGGTTTACCCGACTTTTTCAAGCGCACGATTTCACTTCGAATCGCTTCCGATGCCTGGGCGCTACCGCCGGGGCTGTCAATCCTGAGTACAATGGCCTTGATGTTCGGATCAAGCCTGGCCTTGTTTAGCATCTCCATCATGGTTTCGCTGCCTACCGTGCCGGGGGGCTGTTTTCCATCCAGAATCATGCCGCTGGCCGTGATAATACCTACCCGGTTGGCTTTGGGGGAAGGCTTGTCGCCGCTTGTCGCATTCAGGTATTTGCGGAAATCGATGCTGGCGTATTCACCGGATTCCTTTCCTAAAGCGCTGGCAATATAGCTCTGAATGTCTCCGTGACTGGCAAGGGAATCGACCAGGCCTTCCGATTTGGCCAGCTCAGCCGCACTGCCATCATGTTCGGCCAGATATTTCGACGGCTCATCCAGCACGGTCTGCAAGCGATCCGCCTTGATTTTACGCATCCCGGCCACATCGTTTTTGTACTCAGTCCACAATACATTCAACAGCAACCGGTTGGATTGCCTGTCCTCGGCGGACATATCATTGCGTACCAGAGGTTCAATGGCTGCTTTGTATTTACCGGCACGAAACAGTTGTACATCGACATGCAGTTTATCAAGCGCATCCTTGATGTAATTTTTATAAATACTAAACCCTTCCAGCGCCACCACACCAAGCGGATTCAGGAATACCTGATCAGCTGTGGCCGCAAGATAATATTGCGATTGTGAATAGTTCGGGCCGACAGCCACGACCATTTTCCCGGATGTTTTGAATTGCTCAATGGCCGCCCGTACTTCCTGCAGTTTGGGTAACGATGTTTTGTCCATCTCATCCAGCTTCAGTACCATTAATTTGATATGGCTATCTGTGGCGGCATGTTTAATGACTGTGACCATGTCATGCAAACGCGTCTGGTTGGGTGCTGAGAAATTCAGTGGTATTGCAGATGTAGATGGCAGTGCCAGCTCTTCAACAATGCTGCCCGAGGGATTAAGAATCAATGCTGCGTTGTCGGGTACGCCGGGCCGTTCAGCAAAGAATACTCCGACAGTGAATAGCAGAAGCATGATAAACACCACGTTAATCAGAATATTTCGCAGCCGTTCAAACCAGCGGAACAATGAGGAGAAAAAACGTTTCATATCAGCATCCTGTCAGAGCGAATAAATTGTAAGCCGGAATAGCGGAAGAAAAAACACAACCACTACCAGGTTTAAATTTGTGTGTTTGTAGCTGGCTTAATTATATCCGGCGGTCTGCTTTTCCAGGGCCTGACGATAACAATTTGCAGCATTTTCATATTCGGCAAGCTCTTCATTCCACTGGCCCAGGCTGTTCCAGGCAATCATGCAGGAGCAGTCATCCGCCAGCGTCTGCATTTGTTCAAAAGCAAGACCATCGAGTTTGGCAGCATGGGCCAGCTCGGCACGCAGCCAGCGCTGGGCCTGATTAAGAGCTTCGACCGGTTTCTTTTCCAGTTTTCGGTAGTTTCGCATTGGATCAGCACGCTGAAGTTCGAGCAATAAGCGGGCAATGCGATCATTGCTGTGCTGTTCAAGGTAACCGAACCACAGACGCTGGACAGTTTTCGTATCACCACTGGCCAGCAGGCCATTGCCATAGGCTATCAGCACGTTGGGGTCGTCCGGCATCAGCCGATAGGCCTTGCGCAGGAATGCCATGGATTGGTCGCTATCCTGTTGGGCAAGTTTGAGACAGGCGCGAACAAGGCGTGGTTTAACAGACTTGGCAGACCGACGACCCTGCTTCCATTCAGTCTCCAGTTGATTGATAAATAGCGGCAAATTACCTTCTTCTTCTGCCAGGTCAACGAGTCTGCTCGCAGCCAGCGGGGCACCGGCATGGGCATTCAACCATGCCTCCAGATGCGCTTTGCGTGTGGCCAGATCCGGAGTATGTTCAGCATGCGGATCCGTGGCGATACGCGCGGCCAACGCCGTAATGAGAGGATCCTGATCTTCAGCAGGCAGGGGCAACTCATTCGCGGGGGTCAGTACGGTTTGAAATACCTCAATAAGCCAGTCGGGCAATATGCCGCGGCATCGTTTTAACGTTCTGGCACTCACGCGGCCTCGTCCGTCCAGCCACTGTGCCAATGCATCTCTCAGTTTTTTCTCTCTGCGCTTGCGACTGCCCATGCGCAATGAACGCCATGCAACACCGGGCCCGGCAAACAAGGCGCTGGTGATGCTGCGCAGCAGCCATAGCAGAGCCAAAAAAGCCAGCATGGCAACGATGAATGTGCCTTGCCGGGTTTCGAATATCCAGCCAAAAGCCTCAATGCGCAGGGTTTGATCAGCGATATTCGGAAAAACGATCAATGCTATGCTAACAGCAAGCGCCAACAGGAGCAGAAGGGCAAGTCTCATTGCTCACCTCCCTGCTGCTTATCCGACCTGTGGTGACTCCATTGCAGAGCTGTTTCCCGCAGTCTGCGAATATCAGACCGGATGCCATCGAAGTTTTCCGGCAGACCTGTTTCCACTGCGCCGGAATCATTAGCATCTGCATGCTGCATGGCTTTGATCTGAAGCAGTAATTCTGCCTGAAGGCTCTGCCATGCTCCTTTTTCCGGCCAGGATTCCAGTGTGAGCTGCCGGGACGCATCGAGCAATCGGGTTCTCAGGTTATCCAGATGCCGGGCTTCTATTGAAGGTGCCGGACGCAGCTGAAACTGTTTTACAATCCAGGCCAGCCACGGGTATTGCGGTTCCGGCAGAATATTCTGCTGTATGGGTATGGACAGTACATCAATCCATTTTTTCAAGGCGCTCTGCCACTGCCTAAGTTGCTGCACCCGGTTACGCGCCAGTATATGCATGTTTGCAGCTTCCTGACGCTCACTATCACTTAAACCGGGTAGCAGGGAAATTTCTTCCCAGGTCAGTTGTAGCTGTGGTAACCGGCTGGCCGAATCGGCAATCCAGCGCAAACGAACCTGTAAATTCATTTGCTGCTGTTCTTTCAGCCCGTTTTGCAGCTCCCTGCGAGCATTTTCCATCTGGCGCAAGTCATCATGCAACGCCTCGATACTGGATAATAATCTGTGTATTTCCCCGGAAGACACAACAGGGCTTTGGGTAGTGCCGGGATGTGGCCTTGCGGCAGGTACAGGTTTTGCGACAGGTGCCGAAGCCACGGGTTTGGTGGAAGCGGATTTGCCCGGTGCGACAGCCGGCTTTGCCAGAGGCCGATGCTGTGGTTCGGATACGTTGTGGAATCTGGCTATAAGCGATTCATACAGCGGCAGCAGTTGACCACTCAAATTCAGTGCTCCAAACACAGCCACTACAATCAATAATAAAATAAGAATAAAGTTGCGGCCGCCGTGCGATTGGCCGGACTTCTCCGGTTGTGCTTCATCAGAGGCGGTGGCCGATGCGCTGCCGGCGATCACCGCATCAATGGCATCCTGATCGGTCTCTTTGGCGGTATTGGTATCCACTGCTTTGCCCATCCTAAGCTTCGTTAAGCCAGCGCGCTACGTCCAGTGCGTGATAGGTCAGAATTAAATCAGCACCGGCGCGTTTGAATCCGAGCATGGTTTCCAGCACCACACGTTTTTCATCAATCCATCCGTTTGCGGCTGCTGCTTTCACCATGGCATATTCACCCGATACATTATAAACAGCCAGCGGCAATTGTGTGGCATCTTTGACTTCCCGGATAATATCCATATAGGCCAGTGCCGGTTTGACCATCAGCATGTCTGCGCCTTCTTCAACATCCAGCCATGCCTCTTTCAGGGCTTCGCGGCGATTGGCCGGATCCATCTGATAACTGGCGCGATCTCCAAAACTGGGTGAGGAATCAGCGGCATCGCGGAAGGGTCCAAAGTAACCGGAAGCATATTTTACGGCATAGGACATCACGGGTGTATGCGAAAAACCGGCATCATCCAAGGCTGTACGGATTGCTGCAATCATGCCATCCATCATGCCTGACGGGGCAACAATATCGACGCCGGCGCGGGCATAGGAAACGGCTTCCTTTTGAAGGTTCGCCAGCGTGGCATCGTTATCCACCTCCTCACCATCCAGTACGCCGCAATGTCCATGATCGGTATATTCGCAGAAGCAGGTATCCGCAATGACGCACATATCAGGGCTGGCTGCTTTGGCTGCCCGAATCGCCTGCTGGACAATACCGTTGTTGTCCCAGCCACCGGATCCGACAGCATCTTTTTCGGCCGGAATGCCGAACAGGATGATGCCCGGAATACCCAGACCCTCGACCTCGCTCACAATATCGCCCACTTGTGCAAGCGGGATACGTGAAACACCCGGCATACTCACAACAGGCACGGCTTCCTGAATGGTCTCGTCGACAAATATCGGATAAATCAGATCTGCAGTGGTCAGGTCGGTTTCCCGTACCATGCGTCGCAAGGTAGCGGAGTTACGCAGTCGGCGCGGGCGAATCATCAGATCAGGCAAGGACATATTTTTGCTCCTGTTGGAATGCTGCAATCATAAAACATGAAGTCGTAAAAAGGCCGTCCGTGGCCGTTTTACTCCCCGTAAAGCGAAAAACACGGTTTTCACTTTCCTTACAAATCAATGGCTTACGCCGTAAGACATTGATTTGCGCGCCCGTCCATGGGCGCGATGATGACTTTTTACGAAGCCATCATAAAAGGTATCTCTATTTTGAACACTATAACGGCTTTTTCAAAACTGTCAGGTATGTTGATCGAAATACCCGGCCAAGGCGTCCAGCATGGCCTCAAAACTAGCGTCTTTGGCGACAACCTGCACGTTCAGACCCAGTTTGCGAGTTGCTATCGCCATCTTTTCAGAAATCACTGCAATGACAGGGCGATTGGCCAGTGCCAGTGAGCCAGTACGTTGCAGATAAAACATTGCCGTTTTTGCACTGCCCAGTAACACAGCGTCTATATGACCGTTTCGCAGCATCGTGAGCACATCCTCTGCATCATCTGACGGGCAAATTGTACGATAGGCAGGAACTGTCACCACCTTCACGCCCTGTTCCGATAAGGCTTCGGCAAGGGTTTCGCGACCCTCTTCGGCACGGAAAAACAGGAGAGAATCCGGCAGTCCGTTGGCCAGATATGCATCAATGAGTCCATCCTGCGAGGGGTTTTTCGGAATAATATCGATACCGATGTCTGATTGAGCCAGTGCCCTGGCAGTTTTCTTCCCCACGGCAGCAACCCGCTTGTGTTGTATGGCATTGGCCAGATTCCGGCCGTGATCAGCCATGGTTTTTTCCACCGCATGCACACCATTTACACTGGTAAACAGGACATCGCTGCATGTATCCAGCAAACTCATGGCACTGGTGATCATATCGGGAAGGTATTCAACAGCCAGGCAGGGCAATGAAACTGCGTTTGCGCCGCGAGACTCCACCATGCGACACATCGCCGGGTAGTGCTTTGTGGCACGGGTCACAAGAATATGTTTATCTGTCAGTCCGGTGGATGGCATAGCGCTATCATGCAATAACTTGCCGGACAGTTCTAGTAGAGCGGGTCTGTAGCATGGTGAAAAACACGGCCTTTTCATTCAGGGCTAATGCCATCATCATCCGCTGCTCAGTAAAACAAGGGGTTGTAGTCGGTGTCAGAGCGTTATTCAGCACAGGAAATCGAAGCCAAATGGCAACAGAAATGGTTTGAATCGGGCATTGATACTGCCTGCGAAGATGATGAGCGGGAATCCTATTATTGTCTGGTCATGTTCCCCTACCCGTCCGGCAACCTGCATATGGGCCATGTGCGCAATTATTGTCTGGGCGATGCTGTGGCACGTTACAAGCGCATGCAGGGTTCTAATGTATTGCATCCGATCGGCTGGGATGCCTTCGGGTTGCCAGCTGAAAATGCCGCGATTAAACATCACCGCCCGCCGGCCGAGTGGACCTATACCAATATTGATCAGATGCGGGGCCAACTCAAACGGCTGGGGCTTTCCTATGACTGGAATCGTGAAATTGCCACCTGTCACCCCGATTATTATCGCTGGGAACAATGGATGTTTACCAGGCTGATAGAGAAGGGGCTGGCTTATCAATCCAATGCCGAAGTGAACTGGTGTGATCCCTGCCATACGGTATTGGCCAACGAGCAGGTGGTCGACGGTGTATGCTGGCGCTGCGATACACCGGTAATCCGCAAGAATCTGAAACAGTGGTTTATTCGCATCACCGATTATGCCGAGGAACTGCTGGCCGATCTTGACCAGTTAACAGGATGGCCGGAAAAAGTGGTGGGCATGCAGCGTAACTGGATCGGAAAATCGACCGGTGCTGAAGTTTCCTTCGGGCTGGAAAACAGCGATGAAACACTGGATATTTTCACCACCCGCCCCGACACGCTGATGGGCGTGACCTATATGGCAGTGGCGGCAGGGCACCCGCTTGCCGTCAAAGCGGCCAAGGAAAACGCCGAACTGACGACATTTCTGGATGAGTGTAGCAAGATTTCCACCAAGGAAGCCGATGTCGAAACCATGGAAAAGAAGGGCATGCCGACCAGTTTTAACGCGATTCACCCGGTCAGCGGTGACAAGATCCCCGTGTGGGTGGCCAATTTCGTATTGATGGGTTACGGCACCGGCGCAGTCATGAGTGTGCCCGCGCATGATCAGCGTGACTTCGAGTTTGCCAAAAAATACAGCTTATCCATTAAACAGGTCATTAAACCTGTCACAGGGGACTGGGATATCGAATCAGCGGCATTTGTCGATGCTGGGGGGTTAATTAACTCAGGGCAATTTGATGGTTTATCATCTGATGAGGCAAAAGAACAAATCACTCGATGGCTTGAGGAGCATGGAAAAGGCGCCGAGCGCGTGCAATATCGCCTGCGCGACTGGTTGGTGTCTCGCCAGCGCTATTGGGGGGCACCGATCCCGGTTGTGCATTGCGCTGATTGCGGTGCAGTACCCGTCCCGGATGATCAGCTACCGGTGGAGCTGCCAACCCATTTGCAACCGGCCGGCGGTGCATCTCCCCTGACTGAATGCGAAACATTCAAACATACCGATTGCCCGCAGTGCGGCAAACCTGCAGAGCGTGAACTCGATACGTTTGATACCTTCATGGAATCGTCCTGGTATATGAACCGGTATGTAAGTCCGCGCAATTCGCAAGCTATGGTCGATGCTGCTGATATGGATCGCTGGGCACCGGTCGATCAATACATAGGGGGCGTCGAACATGCCGTTTTGCATCTGCTTTACGCCCGTTTTTATCACAAGCTGATGCGTGATGCAGGCCTGTTCACTGCTGAGCAGGGTGGTGATGAACCATTCAAAAACCTGCTGACGCAGGGCATGGTGCTGAAAGACGGCGCAAAAATGTCCAAATCCAAGGGTAATACGGTTGACCCGAATGCCATTATCGAACGCTTCGGGGCGGATACGGCGCGGTTGTTCACCCTGTTTGCCGCTCCACCGGAAAAGGATCTGGAATGGAATGATGCCGGTGTGGAAGGTGCGCACCGCTTTCTGGGGCGTGTCTGGCGGTTACTGCACAAGCTGGATGACTGTCACGGGGAGATGAATGGCAATGACGATATAGCAGATGTAAAAGCCATTCGTTTTGCAATCCATTCGACCATCAAAAAAGTTACCCACGCATTTGAGCACGGTTTTGCCTTCAATGTGGCCATTGCCGCGTTGATGGAGCTCAGCAACAGTTTACAGGCTTATCAGCCAACAGGGGTTTCCGGCAAGGCCGCGTATGGCGAAGGCATGAAGGCTCTTGCCACGATGCTGGCACCATTCGTTCCCCACTTTGCCTGTGAAATCGGTGAGCGGCTCGGGATGGAAAAAACAGCCGTGGTCAGCAGCTGGCCGCAAGTGGATGAATCGGCACTGGCACAGGACGAGATTACACTGGTGGTTCAAATTCAGGGCAAGAAACGCGGCGAGATTACCATTGCCAAAGATGCCGGTCAGGATGATGCGATGGCAGCAGCCATGGCCAATGCTTCTATCCATAAATGGCTGGACGGTATGCAGGTCGTCAAAGTGATTCTGGTGCCGGGTCGTTTGCTGAATATTGTGGTGAAGCCGGCATGAAATATATGCGGTATATTCATACGATGGCGGGCTCGTTGACGGGTTGGCTGGCCGTTCTGTTAGCAAGTCTGCTGATCCTTAATAGTTGTGGTTATCATTTGGCGGGGCATGGTAATACTGTTGGTGCTATTGCTGCTGATGTTCGAACGGTCAGTGTTGTCGGCAATGCTGAAAAAAATCTGTTGGTCAGATTTCGGCAGCATTTACATTCGGACTCCTATACCATCGTGACAGATGGTGATGTGGCAGATCCGGAGCACCATGCCATGGTTCATGTGAATATCCCTACCCCCTCATTTACGCCGTCGGCATTCAGCAGTGCCGGTGTTGCAACCCAGTACCGGATGATACTTACTGGTTCGGTGGACGTTACCCGGCAAGGAAAAACAATCTGGCAGAGCGGTAATATACAGCGCCGCGGCGATGTGTTTGTAACGGGTGGCCCGACCAGCATTGAGGCTTCACGTGAACGTCTGTTAAAAGATTTGAGCAAGCAGTGGCTCAATGATGCTGTGAGCCGTTTACGCTCCGGGTTTTAACATGAAACAAACAACATGCCTGCATGACTCTTTCTACCCTGTGGCAATATTTTATACCACAGGGTGGAAAATCCGTGCACGTTAGATGAATAATATCGGCTGCTTGTGGTGAGATTAAATCCGGACAAATTGCTGCCAGCCCAATATCATGTCTACTATCTTTTTGGGGAAGACCATGATGCCCTGTTTGAAGCGGCAGAATCATTGCTGGAACCGGGGCATGAAGCTGCGCTGCGCATGCGCTTGGATATCAATGAGCTGGCACGTTTTGAAGAAGAGTCCAGGAATCAGGGCTTGTTCGGCCCATCCTGTTGTTATGCGCTGGTGCGCAACGCCCAGTCGGCTAATCCGAAACAGGCTGATCATTTGCTTCGGTTGATAGAAATGTCAGGAGATGAGCACCGGCTGGTTATCTGCGCGCCCGGCATGGATTGGAAAAAAGCGTTGCATAAAAAAATGAAAGCGCTGCCTGCACTACCCCAATGCGAATTCAAGCTGCCCGATGAAGCCGGGTTCCGGCGCTGGCTGGATCAGGAGCTGACAAGCTCCGGCCTGAATATCAGCCCCGAAGCAATCCAGTGGATGGCCGAGCGTCTATTCGGCATGCGGATGGCCGCCCGCCAGATGATTGAACGATTGCGCTGGTATGACAACGGTTCGGGCGCGGAAATCGGCATCGATATTGTCGCTGAACTGCTGGGTGAACGAGCACCGGATGCTCTGGAAGACTGGTGCCATGCCGTTGCCGTGCGAAAACCCGCTGCTGTGCAATTGGCTATGCGCCTGCTCAGAGAACAGCAGGTGGCAGAGGTGCAGATGATTTCATGGCTGGGCACACGCATGCAGCAAATACTCATGTATCGCTGGTTTCAGTCGCAGCACGACAGGAATCCGCTGGCTGCGGCCAAAGTATTCGGTGCGGCCCGGCTGAAAATGGCAGAAGAGGCATGTTGCTGGCGCGGCGCTGAATTGATGACCGCAGTAGGCCGGATCGTGCAGGCTGAAAAACGGGTCAAGGGCGCTTCGGTGGAAGACAAACACATTGTCATGGAACGCTTGACGCTGGACTTGATTGGCACGGACAGGATGGTTGAGATGGAAAAACCAGCACCATGAACTGGATGGACTTTGAGGCTGCACATGTCTGGCACCCCTATGCCAGCATGTTGCATCCTGTACCGGCTTATCCGGTCAAACGTGCTGAAGGTGTTTATCTTGAGCTGGAGAACGGACATCGGCTGATTGACGGTATGGCGTCATGGTGGTGCGCCATCCACGGTTACAATGTGCCCGAACTCAATGCTGCCATCGAAAAACAATTGCATGATGTGGCACATGTGATGTTTGGAGGCCTGACCCACAAACCCGCAGCAAATCTTGCTCGCAAACTGCTCGAAATTACACCGGCCAGCATGAATCACGTGTTCTTTGCTGATTCCGGTTCAGTGGCGGTCGAAGTGGCCATCAAAATGGCGGTTCAATACTGGCAGGCACAGGGAAACACTGAGAAAAACAGACTGTTGACCATTCGTGGCGGCTATCACGGCGATACGTTCGGAGCCATGAGTGTCTGTGACCCCGTGTCGGGTATGCACCATCTGTTTTCCGGCCTGCTGGCCGAACAGCTCTTTGCCGATGCGCCTGCAGCCCGAACGGATGAGGCATGGAATGAATCACAAATTCAATCGTTTGCCGCCGTGATCGAACAGCATCAGCATGAAATCGCAGCTGTGATTCTGGAACCTCTTGTGCAGGGAGCCGGGGGTATGCATTTTTATGCACCGGAATTTTTGCGCCGGGTGCGGACTTTATGTGACAGATTTGATGTGCTACTGATCTGTGACGAAATCGCCACTGGCTTTGGCCGAACCGGAACCATGTTTGCCTGTGAACAATCAGGCATACAGCCTGATATTATGTGTGTCGGAAAAGCCCTCACCGGAGGATATATGACACTGGCCGCCACATTATGTTCCGGCCATGTTTGCGATGGTATCCATGCTGATAGCGGGAGTGAACAGTCCGGCATATTGATGCATGGGCCAACATTCATGGCCAACCCGCTGGCCTGTGCCGTAGCCCTGGCCGGTATCGAATTGTTACTGGACTCTCCCTGGCAGACACGCGTTGTCGCCATTGAGCAGCAACTGGAGCAACAGCTGGCTGATTGCCGGAAATTTGCTGCTGTGGCTGATGTTCGCATCAAAGGGGCAATTGGCGTGATTGAAATGCGGCAACCCGTCGATGTGGCGCTGGTTCAAAAAACACTGATCGAACAGGGCGTCTGGCTGCGCCCATTCGGAAAGTTACTGTACACCATGCCCCCTTTTGTGATCACGCCGGAGCAATTAAGCCGGGTGACTGCTGCTATGTCGCTGGTTTGTGCACAAATTGAGCAGCAAGATATATGAGCAAGCAACTGAGCATAGGAAATCATGATCGTGATGTGGCCGGCATGACCTATATTTATCCTGTTGTTTCCCGCCGTGCCGGCGGCGTCTCTGTCGGTGTTAACCTGAATACGAACAATGCCTGTAACTGGCACTGTGCATATTGTCAGGTACCTAACCTTATTCGCGGTGTTGCTCCGGAGATTGACCTTGAATTGTTGCGAACTGAACTGACCGCAACGCTGAATGATATTGTGCACGGTTCATTTATGTCTCAATGCGTACCGGAAGCTTGTCGCAGACTGTGTGACATAGCCATTTCCGGTAATGGAGAGCCGACCAGTAGCGCCGCCTTTGATCAAGTGGTCGCGGTGCTTGTCGATGTGATGCAGCAATGCGGGCTGTCTGTTCCGCTCCGGCTGATTACCAACGGTTCCTATATGCATAAATCACATGTGCAGAAAGGGCTGGCGTATATGGCAAAACATCATGGCGAAATCTGGATAAAGGTAGACAGTGTGACCGATACCGGTATCCAGCGAATCAATGGTATCAAACTCGATGCCGAACGGCTTTTCCGGCAGATTGTGGCCGCGGCTGAAACCTGTCCGACATGGGTTCAGACTTGTATGGCCGCTTGGGATGGTCAGCCACCCACTGAGCATGAACTGACCGCTTATATCGGTTTTCTTAAAGAATTAAAGCGGGATGAAGTGCCGATTCAGGGTATCTTGCTGTATGGTCTGGCGCGACCCCCATTACAGGAAGAAGCTATTCATCTGAGTGCGTTGGATGAAGTATGGATGCAGATCACTGCAGAACGCATTCGCCAGGCCGGCTTCAGGGTAAATATGTTCCTCTAACCCGTATTATTCATAAGTACTGCCGCGCCATCATTATAGCGCTTTGCGAATAATGCAGGCTAAAAATCGTCCAGCATATCTTCCAGCGTTTCCACATCGATACGCATTTGGCCACGCCCTTCGAGTTGAACGAGAATATCATCCTTTTTTAACTGGCTGATTGCACGTGAGATAGTTTCGCGACTGGTGGAAAGTTGGTCGGCAAGTAACTGATGGGTTGGCAGCACAGTCGTGTACCAGCCATCGTGATCCTGCTGGCTGAAACGCTGGCAATGGTCGACCAGATAGGCATACAGGCGATGTGATACATCCATGCTGCTGATGCGTTCCAGTACGCGGCTGGTTTTGCGCAGGCGAGAGGCTATTTCTGTAAGGAGTTTCAACGAAATAGCTGGCTGCTCAAGCAGCAGCGGGACCAGATCACATCTGCGGATATTGGCAAATTTCGAATCTATCATGGTAGTTACATTGGCTGAACGTGGCTCTTCATCCAGCAGCGACATTTCGCCAAAGAACGAGCCTTTGCCCAGCAAGGCCAATACAACCTCGCGCCCGTCAACAGAATAGGTCGAGACTTTTACTTCCCCATCCAGAATAACATACATCGAATCTCCCGGCTCAAACTCCTGCACGACGATACTTTTTTTGCAGATTTCAATACTGCTGGCCAGCGCAGCAATCGATTCCAGTTCGCTCTCGTTCAGCTCGGAGAACAATGGAACCTTTCGTAGCAGATCAATCATTTCCATCGAGTTCTCCGTTACGCATCAGGGAGACCGGCCACACAGCAGTCAAACATTCGCCCAGATGAGGGCGCATCTGCTGCAAAGCCGTTTCGATTCGATCACTTGTATCGATAGCCTCGATAAGCAGGGGCAAGTCACTGGATAGGGCAAGAAATGAAGTCGAATGAACATCTCCATGCGAACCCATACCCTCTATACCGCGCACCACCGAAACCCCGCGCAAGCCAGCATTACGGCACAGGTCGAGTATCGCTTCCATGGCCGGTTTGCCATCAATGCGGCTGGATTCTGTCAGATAGATACGCAGACATGAGCCTTCAATCATACAATGCCCTCCATGCCCTGATGATGTGTAGCACCCGTCAGCTTACTGATGCAGCAGTCGCATGCAAGGAATCGCTCACATCTAAGATATATAAAGATAAATGCTTAACGAAAAAGTGGGGGATGACATGAAGTCATGATTGTTTGATAAAGTCCTGACGTGTCCCGTTGAATATTATTGATATTCAACGGGACTTGTTGGTACCGGGAGCGGGAGTCGAACCCGCACGGACAGTTAAGTCCTCGGGATTTTAAGTCCCGTGTGTCTACCAGTTCCACCATCCCGGCATTGGCAGCCTGTAAAGCGGCGGCAATCATGCCAAAACAGAGCGATTGCGCAACAAGCTGTCGAATAGATATCCCATCTGATTTATTATTCTACGAGCCTGACATTGATTTGACCGCGAACAGGATCGGTGGAATCAATCACGACATCCATTCGGTCTCCCAGATGATATGCTCGCCCACCCTTGCGTGCAGCGAGTCTGTGGCCGGCTTCATCCAGAACAAAGGCACCGGATAAATCGTCCACATCCAGAGATGCTTCGGCCATGCTTGGCTCCAGTTCAAAGAAAATACGGCGTTTCGTCAGGCCCGAAATACGCGCCGGCATGATTTTGCCAACATCTTTTCTATGGAACAGGGCGGCCAGCATGGCCTGTGTGTCCCATTCGGCGCGCTGTTGTTTACGCTCCTGAGTGGAGGTCTGTGCCCCAATTTCTGCCAGTGTACTTACAGGCTGTACTCTGTCCGGGTTTTCACCTCTGATAAGTGCCTTCAGGCGTCGGTGAACCACCAGATCGGCATAACGCCGGATCGGACTGGTAAAATGGGCATAAGTTTCATAAGCCAGTCCAAAATGTCCCGCATTATGCGGTGTGTATTGCGCCCGCTGCATGGAGCGTAAAACCAGTCGGTGCAGCACATGTGCAAACGGTTTTCCTTCGGATTGCTCCAGTACCTGCTGTACATGGGCCGGCTTCACATGGGCAGCCTTATCTTTGGCTTTGGCCTTTGGCAGGCGTACAAACATGCCAAAGGGAGCCAGGAATTCGTTCAGTGTTTCTATCGACTCGCGCTCCGGAGGCGCATGCACCCGGTAGAGCAGCGCACACTGCCGCTGTTCCATATATTCGGCCACAGCGGTATTGGCTGCCAGCATCATCTCCTCAATCAGGCGATGGGCAATATTACGGGGTGTTTCGCAGATATCGATGACTGTGTCATTTTCCAGTACGGCTCGCGCCTCGGGCATATCAAGATCAAGCGCCCCACGCTGGGCACGCTTGATCTCCAGTTTGCGAAACAGTCGAGCGGCATTATCCAGCATAGTGCAAACAGCCGTATTATTGATGGCTTCTTTATCACTTTCATCCAGATATTTAGCCACCTGCGTATAGGTCAAACGGGCTTGTGAATGGATCACCGATTCATAGATATGAATGGTGCGACGCTTGCCATTGGCATCAAAACGCATACGTACGACCATAGCCAGACGTGCCACATTCGGATTGAGTGAACAGAGCCCGTTTGACAGTTTTTCAGGCAGCATAGGAATCACCCGATCCGGGAAATAAAAGGAATTGCTGCGATTCAATGCTTCCTGATCCAATGCTGATTTTGGCGTGACATAATGGGCCACATCGGCAATCGCTACCCAGGTCTCAAAACCTTCACCGCGCGGCTTCACGCAAATCGCATCATCGAAATCACGTGCATCCTCGCCATCGATGGTGGCAAATGGCAAATGACGCAAATCCTTGCGCCCTGCCATATCGCTCTCCACGACTGTATCAGCAAAATGATTTGCTTCGGCTGTCACTGCGGCGGGGAATTCTTCTGTCAGCTGTTGTTCCGCCACGATCAGATCAATCAATCGTGAAGACGATAGCTGATCACCGAGTATTTCAAGTATTTTGCCACGCAAGTGACCCGGGCCACGCTTGATATCGACACGAACCCAGTCGCCATGATGAGCTCCGCCTGCATCATCACGTTTGATCAGTATCGTCTGTGGAATCTTGCGTGAGCGTGGCTGCACAATGCCAGTACCGCCCTGGATCAGAAACTGGCCCACCAGTACTGTTGGCGCATGCGCCACAATACGGACCACTTCAGCCGATTCTCGCCCGCGCTTACGCACGGGTCGAACTTCAACGGTATCGCCGTGCATCACTTCCTGCATTTCTTCATGCGGCAGGAAAAAGCCTTTTTCGATTCCCTCGACATCGACAAAACCAAACCCGTCGGGATGGGCGGAGACCGTACCGGTATATAAACGCTGATCCACACGCCCGCTTCCACGTCGCGAGGACTGCCTGTCCGGCCGGGTACGGAAAGCACTGTGGCCACGTTTGTCCCCTCGTTTCACCGAGTCCCATGGGCTTGCTTTATTGCCGTCGCCTTTGTGACTAGGTTTGCGTGAACGGCTTCCCCATGGCGTTTTTTCCGACGATTTTTTTTGACTTGGCTTCTTGCTATTCTTTCTTGACACGATTTAACCCCAATCTATGATTGCGCGCCTTCCGGCAGCAGCGCTGCGCGGGAGTCTATGCCGAGGTGGCGGAATTGGTAGACGCGCTGGCTTCAGGTGCCAGTTTTCTCACGAAAGTGCTGGTTCGACTCCAGTCCTCGGTACCAACAAGAAACGGGAAGTGACTTAATGTCACTTCCCGTTTTCGCGTTAGGCCTTTGCCTTTATGAAAACAACCTTAACAATTAGCATGCGCCAATGAACACGCATTCGCAGTCAAATGAAGAAACAATCACCGGCCTGTTGCAGAGATTGGCGATGTTGCGCGGCTGGTCACCGAAAACAACGGAGTCATATCGCTCCGACCTACTGCATGCTGATACCTTTTTCCGGACTGAACATACTAATTTGATGCGGGTCGATCAGGCCGCCATATTGAAATACCTGACTTCATTGCACCGCAAGGGATTAAGAGGAAGTACCATTCAGCGCCGGCGCAGCGCGTTATCGACCTGGTTCACCTATTTGCAGGATCAAGGTATGCGAGAGGATCATCCGGCCCGGCATTTACCAAAGCTGGCCAAAAGCCGCCCCTTGCCAAAGTTGATGAGTGAAGATGATGTGAAAGCCTTGCTGGCAGCACCGGATACAAATACACCGACGGGCGTGCGTGATCGCTGTATGCTGGAAATCCTCTATGCTACAGGACTTCGGGTCAGTGAACTGATCGGTTTGCGGCTGGCGCATGTTGATATAGCAACAGGCCTGGTGCGCGTAATCGGTAAGGGAGATAAGGAACGCCTGGTGCCATTTGGTGAAGAGGCAGCGGGCTGGTTGCGCGAATGGCTGGCTGTTCGCCAGGCTGAACCTGTCTCACCATTTCTGTTTTCCGGGCGAGCAGGGAAAGCGATGAGCAGGCAGAATTTCTGGCTCAGGATGAAGCAATATGCTGTGCTTGCGGGGATTTCCCCATTGCCATCGCCACATACGTTGCGTCATGCCTTTGCGACCCATCTACTCAACCACGGCGCGGATTTGCGTGCTGTTCAGATGCTTCTCGGCCATGCTCATATCACCACCACCGAGATTTATACGCATGTTACACGGGTACGGCTACATGATCTGGTCAACCGTTCGCATCCGTTAGGGAAGCGCTGAATGAATCAGCGTTTCCACGCAGGTCATGGACGGCAACGCTGCCGACAGGAGGCTATATGATGCGGCGAATCAAATCAGGCATGTAAGTGCCTGATTTGTAAGCGAAGGTAAAATGACGCTTTTACCTGAGCGAGCTGGTTTTTGCCAAGACGGCAATAAATCAGCATCTCATTAGGAACAAAGTCCTAGGGGGTTTGTACTCAGATTTGTTAGATTCGCCTTCCGGTTCAGACGAACAGACATTTGTGAACAGTGAGGATTCATCAGCATGGCGGAACAAAAAACAACAGAAGCTGCAAAAATAGCCTGTTTTTCACCCGGATTGGCCGGAATACCTGTAGCCGAATCGGCAGTGTCCTTTGTCGATGGCAAGGTAGGACATCTAGAATACCGTGGAATCGATATCGAACAACTGGCCGAGAATTCTTCCTTTGAAGAAACAGCATGGTTGCTGCTCTACGGCAAGCTACCTGCGGCAGCTGAGTTATCCGGATTTAATCATGAATTGAATCATCACCGGCGCATTAAATTCCGCATCAGGGATATGATGAAATGCTTTCCTGAATCTGCGCATCCGATGGATTCATTGCAGGCCAGCATTGCAGCGCTTGGCATGTTTTATCCGTTTCCAAAATCAATGATTGGTAAACTGGATGAGCAAACTGTACATCAGGTATGCGTGAACCTGATTGCCAAAATGCCGACTCTCGTTGCGGCTCATGCCCGTATGCGCCATGGGGATGATCCGATTGCACCGCGTGACGACCTCTCCCACGCGGCTAATTTTTTCTACATGCTGACCGGTGATGAACCCGATGCGCTGACCGAACGTATTATGGATGTGGCACTGATTGTGCATGCCGAGCATACGATGAATGCCAGTACTTTTTCGACACTGGTGGTGGCATCCAGCCATGCTGACCCCTATACCTCGATCAGTGCTGCTATCGGCTCTCTATCCGGACCACTTCACGGAGGTGCCAACGAAGATGTGTTGAATATGCTCGATGAAATTGGCTCGGTTGAGGCGGCTGAGGCTTATCTGCACGGAAAACTGGATCGCAAAGAGAAGGTTCCCGGGCTCGGCCACCGTGTCTATAAAACCAAGGATCCGCGCGCGACTCTTTTGCAAAAATTATATGTGGAACTAACAGAAAAACTGGGCCCCGACCCTACCTATGAAATCGCCAGCCACATTGAGGAACTGTCCAGGCAGACGCTGGGAAAAAAGGGAATCTGCCCGAATGTCGATTTCTATTCCGGCATCGTTTATCGCAAGCTGGGCATTCCGACTGACCTGTTCACACCCATTTTTGCTGTAGCCCGCGTAACTGGCTGGCTGGCACACTGGAAGGAACAACTGGGGCATGGCCGAATCTATCGCCCACAGCAGATTTACACAGGCCGACATGGTCAGGCTTATATCCCCATGGAAAGCCGCGATTAAGTCAATGTTCACGTTATAACAAATGAAGGGTGGTCGCCCACATAACATTGTGCCGTCGACTATGTTTGTAAATCATCCGAACTTGGCGCTAGTGTGCGTCAAAACTATTGAGAGGTACAATATGACTGTAGCAACAGCACGCCATATTCTGGTGGACACTGAAGTAAAATGTCAGGAACTGAAAAAGTCGATTGAAGCCGGTGCGGATTTCGCTGAAATTGCACGTAACAATTCAAGCTGCCCGTCTGGTCGCAGTGGTGGTAATCTGGGTGAATTTGGCCCGGGCATGATGGTTCCGGAGTTCGATAAGGTAGTGTTTTCTGCTGAAATCGGCACCGTACAGGGGCCGGTAAAGACCCAGTTCGGTTATCACCTGCTGGAAGTAACCAGCCGCAGCTGATTTACGGTAATGTTTAATTTAACGGGGTGGCTTGCAGAAGGCACCCTGTTCATTATTTTACCGAAAAATCAATATATGGCACCTGAATGGTGCCGCTCACAGTGATACTTAAGCTGCTTTCGCCAGCAGACAGGGTTGGTGGCGGGGCATCAACCGACTTGGCCATCATGGCCATCTCAGCCCGGTGTATCACCGGTTGGGGCATATGACTGCTGGTATTCAGCTGTATGATTCTGAAGTGTTCTGCATTCAACCCTTTGGCAATGGTAATGGCTTTCTCACGAAATGAGGAAATTGCCTTAAGCCTGAGTCGATCCCGGGCCTTTTTTGATGTACTGCTGCTAATTCGGAATTGCATGCTGGAAAGGTGGGCTCCCTCTGTCTCGATAGTACCCAGCCATTTCGGCACGGCATCGAGCTGACGGCTGATAACCTGCCCTGATTGTGTCATACGCCAGCCTGTACGAACACGCTGGCTGTGTTTTTGATATTTCCATACCGGTTGTATATTGCGGCTGACTGTCTTCAGTTTTACCGCCGATTCCTTTTTCAACCGCCTCTGAATGGCTTCCGACACAAGATTCACATCTCGCCGGACTTCATCGGCATTTGCCCCCTCTTTTTCGACATGGAACGAAATGACCACTTCATCATTCGGTAGTCGGATTTCTTCTGTGGCATTGAGATTAACGATTGTTCCTGCCGATTGATTGCTTTCAGCCAAAGCTAACGTCGGCACAAAAAAGAGAATGGAGAGAATCAGAGAGCTTCGCATGACAAGAGTATGAGACCGTTGCGGTTAATCTGCAAGACGGCGGCTTGCCGGTTTTTGCCACCACAGGCATCAGAGATATTGGCTTTGGCAGGAAGGTAGATGGTATAAAAAGGCATACCGCTCAACCTGGTCACTCCAGACTGCAACAAATCAGGGCCAAAAGAGAAAAGCTATGTTTTTATTACAAATTAATATTTGCCTGTCCGGCCAGGAGCCTGTCCACGGAAGCACTGAGTTGATCAGCGTTTCCTTTGGTGGAAAACTCTTTTACTGTTGTGCTCTGAAGGGGTGTATGGACGCACTTGTCCAGAGAGCTCCCTGAATACTCGAGGTTCACTATGAAAACATTATTAGTTGTCTTTGCGGCAGGTTGTCTGGGGGCTCTTGCCAATAGTATTGCCGTCTGGCAATTCGGGTATTTCGACATTACCTCTTCATTTGGCGTTTCAATTGCGCCCCCTTTAACGCCGTCATGGCTTTATCCCCGTATTGTATGGGGTGGGATTTGGGGGGTGCTTTTCATTTTACCCATATTGAAATCAAAGCCGTGGTTAAAAGGAAGTATCTTAAGCCTATTCCCATCTGCCGTTCAACTATTTGTGGTGTTTCCTTTGCATCATAAAGGAATGGGAGGGTTGGAGCTAGGCTTGTATACCCCGCTGTTTGTGCTGTTTTTCAACTGGCTTTGGGGCATTGTTACAGGGTTTACGATAAAGTTTGCGCGATGAAAGCATTGTGTCTCGCCTTTTCACCGAAACATCACAGTGCGTTTCTGCAATAAAGTTTCTACACTTGCGCCTACGGAGTGGCTCGGATGGTCGCGGCAGTGAAGTTTACTTCTTGTCGAGGAAAGTCCGGGCTGCACAGGGCAGAACGCCGGATAACGTCCGGCGGGGGTGACCCCGGGAAAGTGCCACAGAAAACAAACCGCCACAGTTCGCTGAAATATGCGCTGTGGTAAGGGTGAAACGGTGCGGTAAGAGCGCACCGCCCCGGCCGGTAACGGACGGGGGCACGGTAAACCCCGTTCGCAGCAAGGCCAAATAGGGAAGCGCCAAGCGTGGCCCACGTTTGCTTCCGGGTAGGCTGCTCGAGCCTGTCAGTAATGGCAGGCCCAGATGAATGACTATCACCCTGCCTGGCAGGGGACAGAACCCGGCTTACAGGGCCACTCCGTATTTAATACCGGGCAGGATACCGGTAGCCTTGCCATGCCATGGGGGATTGTTCATGAGTCTAAGCTTTTCGGATGCAGCCAAAGCCAAGCAGTTGCGGGAGTATTTCAACCGCCATGGCCGTATCTATATTGTCGTGGATGCAACCAGAGATGAAGTGATTGTACCGGAAAACCTGAGTGGTGATCCGGCCCTCAGGCTGGTGCTCAATGTGCGTATGCCACAGCCGATTCAGATTCATGACGATATACTGTATTCCGATTTTTCTTTTTCCGGACAGGTATTTTCATGCCGTATTCCTATGCGTACCATCTGGGCAGCCTATCTGCCCGATGGGGATCTCGAACAGGGTATTATCTGGGATGACAGCGTGCCTGAAATGATTAAAGCCATTGTACAGGCCGTGCGCAGCAATATGTCCGATGATGCTGTGCAGGCATTGAAGGATAAAAGGGAAAAAGATGAAACAGGTGATGCTACAGTTGTTGCGTCCACTATCTCCGTCATTGAAGGAGGTGGCGGTGATAGAAAAGAAGAGGATAGTAGCGCCCGAAAAACCAATCATTTGCGGGTGGTGAAATAATGTATTACCGGGTGCGATTGCAAATATGGATGCTTGCCGCCTTAATGCTGTTGTGTGTTCAACAATCTGCATTTGCAGAAGAACCGGATACGCGCATGCAGATTGCTGTGATCGCGGCAGAGCAGGGTGTTGAGGTGCGCTGGTTGCATGCCAATATCCAGAGGGCAGCAACGATGGCGCTGCCAAAGCTGTGGAACAGGCTCATCCCCCGGCATGCTCACGGTCAGATTCCAAAAAAAGTGAATGCAATCCGCTTTTTGAAGAAGGCAATGCCAACGGAAAATGGCGTCAATATCATCTTTGACCAGAAGCGGGTACTGAGCTACCTGAAAAAAAACAATGTACCTTATTATGTTGAGCAATCAGCTGGACATTTCAAAACAGGCTTTCAAATTTACAGCCCGGTTGTTGATGGACAGTCCGGACAGACACCGCTTGCCCGGACACAGGGTAAAAGTGGTTTGCTCACCATACAGCTGCAGGCGTCTTTGCCGGAGCAAGTATTGTTCGAAGATGATCTGGGGCACGATCCGCGTGTCGTCAGCCTGTCACTGAGACAGGTAAACAGGCAGAGTCGACAATATCGGTTAGGCTTGAAAGGTTCAGATGACCAGTGGCTGTTTGAATGGATCAAACTCAGAGGCATGACGCTCACGGAGTCTGTAGAAGGCTGGCTGGTGCGCTGATATAACCATGATGCCGGATCGGATTTTAAATATCCCCAATATTCTAACGTTGGCGCGTATCATTATTACGCCGTTCATTGTCTTTGCTATTATCGAGCACCAGCCGGTGCTGGCACTGATATTAATGGGCATAGCCGGCATTACAGACATGCTGGATGGCGCTATTGCCCGCTATTTCAATCAACGTAGTACTGTTGGCGCCTATATGGACCCTCTGGCGGACAAACTGATGCTGATCAGTACAATCGTGTCACTCTATTTTATTGGGCAACTGCCATTATTTCTGTTTCTGGCCGTTGTGTTCAGAGATATGATTATCATGGTAGGCGCGCTTGCCTATGAGATGGTGACACACAAACTGGAAATGCAGCCGAGTATATCTTCCAAAATTACAACCTTTTTACAGATTATGCTGGTGCTGACTGTCTTGTCTGGCCTGGCTTGGCAGTGGCCGGGTAACTTGATTCTTCAGTCCATGATCTGGCTGACCTTCGCCCTAACCTGTATTTCCGGTATTCAGTATATGATTGTCTGGATGCGCAAAGCCGTCACGGCTGAAGACAGTTAATTCGGTCTAGAGCCCTAATGCGCAAGGAAAATCAATTAAGGCTGCAGATGCAACTGCCTCCAGTGTACGATTATGGTACCTGGATCAGGCATGCAGGTGTAGAGAATGCCTGCAACCGTCTGGCCCTGTGGAGTGTGCATGGCGGCACAATTTGGCTTGCTTCAGATGCTGTCGCAGGCAAAAGTCATCTGCTACGAACATTTGCTGCTGATTTACCCTCTGTCGGTATGCTGAATGTGACTGGCGATTCAAGCACTTACAATTGCAATAGCCGGCAGCTGGCACAGCAATGGATGGAGATATTGGAGGGCCGCAGCCATTGGCTTATAGATATGCCCGCCAGGGATCTGCCCCGATCAGTTGCTCTTGCCCTGTTCCACCTTCTCGAACGGGCACGTGAGTTGCAACGTCCTGTTGTGATTGCCTGGCGTGGGCAGACGAGTGATTTGCCGCCGGAATTATCTTCGCGACTGATGGCGATGGAAAAAATTAACATGGCCCCGCCTGCCGATGATGAGGCCTTGCTTCAGGTACTATGTTCCAGCGCGGGAAATCTACAGTGGGACATACGCGAACAGGTGTTGCAGGCCATGCTGATCTATTTACCGCGGCAACTGGATATACTGGCTCCTGCATTAAAAGAGTTGGAAGCCCTGTCATTTGAGCAGAAGCACAAGCCGAGCCCGGCTTGGGTCAAACAGCAACTTTCTCGCATTGCCGGGCAGTTTCACCCGTCGCTGCTCTGAATTTTAGGGTATTCGGATTCTAATACTAGAATCCGAATACCCTAATAAAAAAACAGGCTGATAAAATAAAAACATCGGGATGCATTGATCCGGTTTTTGAGGATGGAAGGAGTAGAACTCATTCCGCGTATTTACATCGCCCTTACTTATACTCTCTACCCTGTCAATGTAACAGCTTCACCATCCCGTTGATGAACCGAGCCTATGCGATACGTGGTTTCTCCGGCTTGCTGGAGCACAGCGTTCACCTTATCTGCTTCGGATGCAGACACAATCACGGCAAAACCGATGCCCATGTTAAAGGTACGATAGCGTTCGTCACGAGCTACATCGGCAAAGCCGAGCAGATATTCGAATGCGGGTGGAACAGGCCATGCACTGACGTCAATGGTGACTGCCAGTTCATCGGCGAGCAGTCGTTCAAAATTATCGAACATGCCGCCGCCGGTGATATGGGAGAAACCGTGAATCTCTGCACCGGACTGCATCAATGCATTCACAGCCGGAACATAAAGACGGGTGGGGGACAATACCCCTTCTACGGCTTTTCGACCATCGGATAGTACTTCGTTATTCAAATCAGCTTTGCCAAGCTCAAGCAGCCTGCGAACCATCGAGAAACCATTGGAATGCGGGCCATTGGAAGCCAGGCCGATAATTACATCGCCAGCGGTAATTTTACTTCCATCCACCATTTTCGGCCTGTCCACAACACCCACACAGAAACCGCCGATATCATAATGGCCCGGTGCATACATGCCCGGCATTTCAGCTGTTTCACCACCGACCAATGAGCATTCACAGGTATTACACGCATCAGCAATGCCTTCGACCACGCCGGCCAGTATCTCACCGGCCAGTTTTCCTGTGGCCAGATAATCGAGGAAAAATAATGGTGTAGCTCCGAGTGCCGCCAGATCGTTCACACACATCGCAACCGCATCTATGCCGGCGACATGTGGACGATCGTATTCCTGCAACAATAATAGCTTGGTACCCACACCATCGGTACCGGATACGAGTACAGGCTCTTCCATACCTGAAAAATCCGGCTTGAACAGGCCGCCAAAACCACCAAGTCCGGATAACACTTCTGGCCGCATGGTGCTGTTGACCGCCTTTTTAATGCGGCCTACAAATGCATTGCCGGCATCAATATCAACGCCGCAATCGGCGTAACTCAGAGATTGCTTATCAGTCACAGCTGTTCCTTTTATACCAATTTAAACATCGAGATTGCGCACTTTCAGGGCATTGTCCTGAATAAATTTACGGCGAGGCTCCACTGCATCACCCATCAAGGTGGAAAAGGTTTCATCGGCATTTACCACATCTTCCAGTGTTACGCGCAGGAATGTGCGGGCATTGGGATCCATCGTCGTCTCCCACAATTGTTCCGGATCCATTTCTCCCAGCCCTTTATAGCGCTGAATGCTCAAACCTTTCCGCCCTGATGCTTCAATCAGGCTGGCCAGCTCATCAAAATGCGTGATCGGGAAAACATTATCACCCTGCGTCAGACGGGCACCATCATCCACCAGGTTCTGCATGGAAGCGCACAGTTTCTGAGCTTCGGCAAATTCAGCCGTGCCGACCAGATCCTTATCGAGCCGTGAAATCATCACTCGGCCATGATCGCGGCGCTGGAACTGCACCCAGAAACTGCCGTCTTCTTCATCTTCCATAATTTTCCAGCTCAGGGTTTCATCCTCGCGCGTGGCCTGTTTAAAAGCCCAGTCCAGCGCATCCATGCGCTCTTCCAGCAGATCGCGATGACGCATCATTTTGATAGTCGTCTTGCCGCTCTCGATCAGGAACTTTAATACCGTCGCATCCATGCGCTGCGATAAACGCGCCTGTAATCGTTGCAGGCGATGAATGGTGCGAATCGAATTCAGCAAGCGTTCGCCGCTCATTGATTTCGCGCTCTTACTGCTGAAAAATTCTTTGCCCTCGCTGCCATGCTCCAGCAAGAATTCGAATAGCTCATCATCGTTAGCGATATAACGTGATTTTTTGCCACGCGCCACGCGATATAACGGCGGCTGGGCAATATATAAATGACCACGCTCAATCACTTCCGGCATCTGCCGATAGAAGAAAGTCAATAGCAGCGTGAGGATATGCGAACCATCGACATCAGCATCGGTCATAATCACAATTTTATGATAGCGTAATTTGGAAATATCGAAATCTTCCTTGCCGATACCGGTACCAAGCGCCGTAATCATGGTGCCAATTTCCTGACTCGATAACATTTTATCAAAGCGGGCTTTCTCAACATTTAGAATTTTACCTTTCAACGGCAGGATAGCCTGTGCCTTACGATCTCGTCCCTGCTTGGCAGAACCACCGGCCGAATCACCCTCCACAAGGTAAATTTCGGACAGGGCAGGATCTTTTTCCTGACAATCAGCCAGTTTGCCGGGCAGGCTGGAGATATCGAGCGCACCTTTACGGCGGGTCAAGTCGCGGGCTTTTCTGGCTGCATCACGAGCAGTAGCTGCTTCCGCTACCTTACTGACGACGCGCCGGGCCTCTTTCGGGTTCTCTTCAAACCACTCGGCCAGTTTCTCATTTACGATGCCCTCCACAATCGGGCGTACTTCGGAAGACACTAACTTCTCTTTGGTTTGGGATGAGAATTTCGGATCGGGTACTTTGACCGACAATACTGCCGTCAACCCTTCACGACAATCTTCACCGGTCAAACTAACCTTTAACTTTTTAGTCAACCCGTTCGCATTGGCGTAATTATTGATGGTTCGCGTCAAGGCACCTCGCAAACCTGCCAGATGGCTACCACCATCTTTTTGTGGAATATTATTGGTAAAACAGAAAATATTTTCCTGATACGAATCAGTCCACTGCATGGACAAATCGACCGTAACATCATCTCTTTCACCATTCATGCCCACACATTGCGCATGCAAAGGTGTACGGGTGCGATTTAAATGTGTCACAAAAGCGGAAATACCACCTTCATATTCAAACACCACTTTATTATCGCTGCGCTCATCGATGACCTCGATATGCACGCCGGAGTTCAAAAATGAAAGTTCACGCAAACGGGAAGCAAGAATATCAAACGACATATTGCGATGGGAAAATATTTCCAGACTCGGCAAAAAACGGACTTCTGTCCCCGTTCCTTTAGCTTCACCAATTTCCTTCAATGGCGCAACAGGTTCGCCCATCTGATATTTCTGATAATGCACCTTGCCTTCACGACGAATCACAAGCTCGAGCGATTCTGACAAGGCATTGACCACCGATACGCCTACCCCATGTAGACCGCCGGATACTTTATACGAGTTATCATCAAATTTGCCGCCAGCATGCAATACGGTCATAATCACTTCGGCAGCCGAACGATTTTCTTCTGAATGCATGCCGACAGGAATACCACGTCCGTTATCACGGACCGTCACCGAATCATCGGAATGAATCATCACTTCGATTTTATCGCAATGGCCTGCCAATGCTTCGTCGATCGCGTTATCCACCACCTCGAATACCATATGATGCAAACCGGTACCGTCATCGGTATCACCGATATACATGCCTGGCCGTTTACGTACTGCATCCAGTCCGCGCAGTACCTTGATACTGTCGGCGCTATAATCTTGCTGTTGCTGAGAAGCACTCATGCTGCTTCCTCCATAGTTGTTACATTGCTTGACTCTTTATTAATAGCCGCCAGCTGCTGATTCACCTCAACATCACATGTATAATCACATAATCCGTGCTGTGTTAACATCTGAGTATGGATATTCAGTTGACGAGCAATATCCACGCCATCAGGAGCTGTCATTAAAATCTGGGCCGGGCTCTGCTGCAGACGATGAAACAGTCGCATCTGGCGATGTCGATCCAGTGCTTCCAGACAATCATCCAGTAATATCACCGGAATCAAACGCCGATACCTGCTCCACAGTGCGCATTCTGCCATCTTCAAGGCTATCGCAGCCAGCTTTTGCTGTCCACGGGAACCGGCACTGCGAATTTCGCGCCCCTGGAAGCTGATATTGATACCGTCCACGTGCGGCCCGAATCGCAAACTCCCGATTCTGGCATCATCCTTGCGTTTACTTTTCAGACGCTCCAGCCATGCCGCCTGCGAATAATCCGGCATACTCACTGATACACTCACGGTATCCTCGGTCAAAATATGCTCTTCCTGTAGCAAAGTATTAATTTCCGTGATCAGATGACAACGTGCACTGACAATCTGCAGCCCGTGTTGAACAATCTGCTGTTCCCAGGAATCGAGTTCACTGGAGAACACCTGCCGCCTAAGCAAACGACCACGCTGCATGACAGCCCGAAGATAACAATCATAATGCATGCGTGTATGCTGAAAACAGATCATCATCAGCGCATCCAACCAGCGTCTGCGTTCACCCGGTGGCCCATCCATGATCTTGCGTCCCTGTGGCGCCTCCACCAGCACCGGAAAACTCTCGCTTACATCCTTGCGGCGCTGAATATCACGGCCCTGCAAACGCACCGAAGTTTTTCCTTTTCTGCCAACTACAGTTAAATGCATCGGGCCGAAACGCCGCCACTGTCCCTGAACCATAAAACTCGTCTGCCCGTGCTGAACCAGAAAAGGACTGCGTGACTGACGAAAAGAACGACCATGCGCCATTAAATAAACCGATTCCAGCAGACTGGTTTTTCCACTACCATTAGCACCAGTGATCAGGTTCAGGCCCGTTGAAATCGGCCATATCAGTGCATCATGGCAACGCAAATGCCTGACTTTCACCTGTTCTATCGTGAGTGGTGTGGCCAGTTGAAAATCTGTCCCGGATGCAGTCATGTACGGCTCAACCTAAATCTAAATCCTCATCGGCATAATCACATGCCTGGATTGAACATCATCTTCACCGCTAATGAGTACAGGAGACAGTTCATCTTTCAAATCAATACGTACAGTAGCTGAACGAATAGCACCAAGCGTATCTCTCAAATAACGTCCGTTAAATCCAATCGCTGTTTCCTGGCCATTATAATCTGCCTCAATATGCTCTTCGGCTTCTTCCTGTTCTGTATTGTGTGCAGAAATATCCAGGCCATGCTCGCTGAATACCAAGCGGATATCATGAGTAAATTCATTCGCGACAATCATACTGCGCCGCAGCACCTGATCAAAATCGCTACGGGCAATAATCACTCTGGCCGGATTATTGGCAGGAATCACATCCTGATAAACAGGAAAACGCGCATCAATCAGTTTGGATGTCAGAATATTAGAGCCGGCGATGATACGGATCTGACGCTCCCCAAGGAATATCTCAATCTGTTCCTGACACTCTTCACTCAGTTTCCGGATTTCCATCACTGCTTTTCTCGGAACAATGCATTTTCTCGCTTCTACAGACTGTTCCAGCCTGATTTCAGACAATGCCAACCTATGCCCATCGGTTGTTACCAGGCGCAACATCTGTTCAGCATCTACTTCAAACAGCGTGCCTGTCAGATACTTACGCGTTTCGTCCGTAGACATTGCAAAACTTGTAGCTGCCACCATATCGGCCAGTGTCATGCCGGATACAGACATAGATATTTCACTGGCCTCTTCAGTCAGAGACGGGTATTCATCTGCTGGCAATGATGTAACCCGAAAACGGGAACGACCACTGCGAATGGAAACAAAGTTATCCCCGGTTTCCATGATTACATCCTGTTCAGGGTCCAGTTCCTTGATAATATCGAACAACTTACGAGCCGATACGGTGATCGAACCTGCCTCCTTAACATGGGCTTCTGTCTGACTATGCAGACCCACTTCCAAATCTGTAGCTGTTATTAACAACCTGTCATTTTTAGCTTCAAGTAATAAGTTAGCTAGAATAGGAATGGTATGACGCTTCTCAACAATGCTCTGGCAGCGCTGCACGGCCTGCAACAGAGAAGCTCTGGACAATGTTATTTTCATACTGACTTCCTCTTTCCCTTTTATTTATTAAAAATATAGTCATCATCATAGGTGCTGTGGATAGTGTGGATAACCATTTATTTCTCTATAATTCTATCACCTTAATGCAGTTATAATAATGTGAACAATGACAACTACTCCCTGTGTATCATATGTGCATAACTGAATATTACGATGCTTAGTTTATCGTTCAATCACTTTATACTCAAATCATCCACAGGTCATAGGAGCTCTTACGAACATGATATAAACTCTGTGGATTATTGTTTCAGCAATGCAATAATCCGGCCCATTTCTTCATCAAAATCATCTGATTCTTCACGCATCTTTTTTATTTTTCGAACAGCATGCAATACAGTGGTATGGTCTCGCCCACCAAACTGGCTACCGATTTCAGGCAGGGACTGGGTTGTAAGGTCTTTGCTCGCATACATAGCAATTTGACGGGGATAGGCAACATTTTTACTGCGTTTGCTGGAAGTCATCTCTCTGATATTGATATTAAAATAGGAAGCGACCTTTTTCTGGATATCTACAATAGAAATCGCCCGCACTTCTTCATGCAATAAATCGCGCAATACATGGCGGGCAAATGTAATATCGATAGTGCGGCCTGTCAGAGTGGCATGCGCGGTCAGACGAGTCAGTGCACCTTCGAGTTCGCGTACATTGTTGGTAATCCGGGAAGCCAGCAGATGGGCGACATCTTCATCCAGTATAATACCCGCCAGCTCGGCTTTACTGCTCAGAATTGCCAATCGGGTTTCCAGATCAGGAGCCTGTATATCCGCAACCAACCCCCAGTTAAACCGGGAACGTAATCGCTCCATAAGATTAGTCAGTTCACGAGGGCTTCTGTCCGAAGTCAAAATAATCTGTTTTTTTATTTCGTACAGGGCGTTAAAGGTATGAAAAAATTCTTCCTGAGTACGATCCTTTCCGGCAATAAACTGAATATCATCGATAATCAATACATCGACCTGACGATACTGATTTCGAAACTGGTCGGTGGATCCATTACGGATCGCCTGGATGAGTTCATTGGTGAATCGTTCCCCGGTTCGGTAGGCAATACGGATATGGTCGCAACTGATCAGGGAATTGGCGATAGCATTAATCAGGTGTGTTTTACCCAGACCAACACCACCGTAGAGGTAAAGGGGGTTATAAATCTCACCGGGTTTGTCTGCTACGGCACGGCAAGCAGCGTGGCAGAATTCATTACCGGAACCCACGACAAAATTGTCAAATGTAAAACGGGGGTCGATAAAGCCGTCGACCGTCGATGCCTGCGAAACGACAGTTTGTTGCGAAGTTTCAGGAGCTTCGCCCAGCGAAGGATCGACCAGGTAGGATACGGCCATATCTGTCCCTGAAACCTGTTTTATCAGGGTGGATATTTTTCCCCCGTAGCTGTTTTTCAAACCATCAAGGAAAAACCGGCTGGGAACCTTGATAACAAGCTTCTGACCATCATACTGTGCCGATAATGAGCGTATCCAGGCATCAAATCGGGACGCCGGAAGCTCCTCCTTCAGTAAGTCTGAAACATGCTGCCAGATTGATTCGTTATTCATGTTTGCCATTGCCTGAATAGTACATGCATCATACTTATCATCCAGTCCTGCTAATAGTTTATGAAACGGTCCGGTAATTGTGGCCACCTCGAAAAGGGTGAATTATACCCTGAGAGAGGAGCAGCAAATGGAACAAGCAGTAAGACGAAAATACACTGCTGAACTCAAACGGGAAGCGGTTGTTCTGATATTGGCGCAGGAAGCCCGGCAAGGGCCTTATCCACCACTCGGGTCGTGGCAGCCAGTATTGCAGCGATGATTTCCAGATGCTGCTGGATGCTGCTGAAACAGTACGGCATGGTTTGCAGCATGAGCTGCAAAACCATGCCGTGATGGAACGCTTCTTCCACAGTCTTAAGTCCGAGTAAATCTGTTTTACACGATATCAGCCCCCGGAAGAAGCAAGGATGGATATCGTTGATTACATCGAGATATTCTACAGCAGCCGACGGGCTCATTCATATCTGGGCTACCTCAGCCCCAATGAATATGAAAGACTCCGGCAATCGCTGCCACTGGCAGCATAACTCTTTTCGATATGTACTTTTTACCCAACCACTACATTAAGATGTTTTCTTGACATAGCGAGGCTTGTATTTATTATGCGCGACCCTTTTTAGCTACCTTGGGAACAGGAGATGAACCATGAGCTTTACCTATAAGCCAAGCCGAATTCGCCGAGCACGCCGCCATGGTTTTCGTGCGCGTATGGCCACCCGATCAGGCCGTGCTGTGATCAATCGTCGCCGTGCCAAAGGTCGCAAACGGCTGTCAGCCTGATTTCCATTTGCGGTTTCCTAAATCGTATCGCTTGCGGTCAAAAGCCGATTTTTCTTCGATACGAAAAAGTAAAAGAATCAGGGTGGGAAATCTCCGCATCATTTATCGAACGAATAAACTGGAATATTGTCGTTTGGGTTTGGCAGTATCCAGAAAATATGGCAATGCTGTGCAGAGAAACAGATTGAAGCGGCAATTACGAAATACTTTCCGAACGAGCGGTTGTCATGCCATGGGTGTTGATATGCTGATTATTCCAGCCACAAACGCTAGCCAGATGCAATCCGCAGCCAATGATTTAATGCAGGCGATAGCTACCATTCGCTGCAAATTTACATCTTAGTGTAAATGAAAAGATTCTTTGCATCGCTGGTTCGTTTCTACCAACTGTTTATTTCACCTGTTGTTCCGAGTCATTGTGCTCATATGCCAAGCTGTTCACACTACATGGTTGAGGCTATTCAGCGACATGGGGTTTTACGCGGTATTTGGCTTGGTGCCAAACGTCTGTTACGTTGCCACCCGTTTTCAAAAGGCGGTTATGATCCGGTTCCATGATAAAGTCATGACGGATGAATATTAACATATAAATCAATAACTTAGATAATCGATTAGCGATTTCAGGGAGAAGAATATGGAACAACGCAATATGCTGTTGGCTTTTGCATTGTCGATGGTTGTGCTGCTGGGTTGGCAGGAGCTGTTTCCACAACAGCAGGAACCTGTTCAACAGCAACAAGCAAAGTCTTCTGTCATTGTTGAGCAGAAGACAGCGCCGGTTGACGATACCTATGCTCAGCCACCCGCTATGCCTGAAGCGACCGCGCTTTCTGCGCAAACTTCTGCTACTTCTATTTCATCCCAATCTGAATCATCGAACAGTATCGAGACAGGTGAAATATTTGTGCTTGGTAATGATGTGATCAATCTTAAGGTGAATGATAAAGGCTGGATCACTCAGGGAACGCTGCTGAGGTACAAGCAGTCGATCGAGCCTGGTGCAGCTAATGTCGATGCATTATTTATGAACGATAACGGCCACGCAGTATATGCAAACTCAGGCATCATTGGCGCAAAAATAAGCACACCATTTACAGTAGTAAGCCAGGAAAAACTCTCACTGGCTGTGCAGGCTACGCTTGATGGCGGTCAAATCTGGCAGCGCCAGTTTCAGCTGACACCAGGCAGTTATAAAATAGAAATCACGGATAAAATTATCAACGGTGCCGGCTTGAAAATGTATCGCCAGGTCGTGGAACGTAATCCGGACAAGAAACTGAATACATTTTATGAACATATGGGGCCAACAGCGCTGCTTAACGAGAAACTGGTCGAGCCTGATTATGATGATCTGGATGAAAAAGGCGCCCAGCGAATGACATCGATGGGCGGCTGGGCAGCTATCATGCATCGTTATTTTATCGCGGCTCTGATTGCCAATCCGGAACAGAGTTACCCATACTATTTCAAAGGCGAGGGTGGTTCTTATCAAGCAGGGCTGATTGATATCGGTAAAGTTGAGGGCAAAGACGCACTGTTTAATGTTCAACTGTATATCGGTCCCAAATCCATTCCTGTATTGGAAGCTGCGGGCTCGGAACTGGAGCGATCAGTGGATTTTGGCTGGTTTACGCCTATTGCCAAGCCCATGCATACATTTCTGGGATGGCTGTATAACTATCTCGGCAATTTCGGCTGGTGCATTATTGTTCTGGTATTGTGCATCAAGTTGATCTTTTTCTATCCGACCCAAAAGTCGTATGAATCAATGGCAGGTATGCGCAAGTTGCAACCTGAAATGGCCCGGATCAAGGAACTCTACGGTGATGACCGTCAACGTATGAGCCAGGAAATGATGGGCTTGTACAAGAAACACAAGGTTAATCCGATGGGTGGTTGTTTACCGATTCTGATCCAGATTCCTGTGTTTTTTGCACTATATAAAGTGTTATTGATGTCGATTGAAATGCGTCAGGCACCGTTTATCGGCTGGATTCATGATATGTCAGTTCAGGATCCGTATTTTGTATTGCCGGTCATCATGGGTGCTTCCATGTATATTCAGCAGAAACTGAATCCACAGCCACCTGACCCCATGCAGGCCAAGCTGATGCAGTTTTTACCAGCAATATTCACCGTGTTGTTCCTGTTTTTCCCGGCGGGGCTGGTTTTGTACTGGGTGGTCAATAATGTTCTCTCAATTCTCCAGCAACGGCTGGTGATGAAGCGGTTGAACGTCGATTAAACAGCCGGATTCAGGATCAACAATAGCCGCCATTGCCACGCCGGCCGGGCGTGGCGGTGTTGGAATTGTGCGCATCTCAGGCCCACAAGCCCTTAGTATCATAAAAAGGGTGATAACCCTTGATAATATCAATCCCAGAACAGCTATGCTGACTCGCTGGCTGGATAAATCCGGCGAAATTCTTGATGAAGGATTGGCGATATTTTTCCCCGCGCCTCATTCTTATACCGGGGAGGATGTCATTGAATTGCAGGGGCATGGTAGCCCGGTGCTCCTGCATGCTTTGCTGGAACGGTTGTATGAACTGGGGTGCAGACCGGCTGAACCCGGTGAGTTCACCCGGCGAGCTGTCGAAAGTGGAAATATAGAATTATCTCAGGCGGAAGCTGTGGCTGCGTGTATTGATGCTGCAACAGTGCGAGCAGGGAAACAGGCCCTTCGACAGCTTCAAGGCGTGTTTGGACAGCATATTGACGCGTTGATGCAACGCCTGACTGGTTTGGTGGCGCATATTGAAGCCAGCCTCGATTTTCCAGAGGAAGAAATTCCGACATTGTTTTTTGAGCAATTATCTGAGGATATGCAAAAAACAGTTATAACACCCATTGAGATGCTATTATCAACTGCTCCGTTTGGCGAACGGCTTTTTGAAGGTGCCACTGTGGCGATTGTTGGTGCTCCCAATGTAGGCAAATCAAGTTTGTTAAATGCGCTGGCAGGTCGTGACCGCGCCATTGTCAGTGAGATTCCCGGAACAACACGCGATGTTCTTGAAATTGATTTTGAGGTTCACGGCATACCTGTACGTCTTGCCGATACTGCCGGATTGCGGACAAGTGATAATGCTATAGAGCAGGAAGGGGTTCGTCGTGCAGAGGCGGCAGCCGAGCAAGCTGATGCGATTATTTTTGTTGCCGATGCAAGCCGCCCTGATACCTGGGTTACAAGCAGGAATGCGAATATTTTTTTGATGAACAAGGTGGATCTTGTTGATGCCGTTTTTCCACCTCACTTTATTCCAGTGAGCATCAAACAGGAAACTGGTCTGGAGCAAATTTCCGATGGCCTTGCAAATCAACTGGGTGATATGAGTCTTGCGGATGAAGGTTTGCTGGTGACGCGAGAGCGGCACCGAACTATTTTGTTGGATACATTGTCGCATCTTCACGCGGGATCGAACATGCTTCATTCGGAAGACCGATTAGAATTGGCGGCAATGGAATGGCGCTCTGCATGGGGCCAGCTTGGCAGTATCCTGGGCATTGGCGATATAGAATATATTCTGGATCGTGTTTTTTCTGAATTCTGCATCGGTAAGTAATATGCAGGCTTAACATTTTATTTTCTCCTCCTTGAAAGGTAGGCATGGTTTGCGGCATAATGGCCAACCTTTTGGGTATATCCGTGAAGGGGATGGGGATTGGTCACGCTATTTATCACGTAACACCCTGTTTTAAAAAGATTTTTGGGAGATTTTATGTCAGCTAAATATCCAGTTATTTCTGTAACCGGTTCTTCTGGTGCTGGTACAAGTACAGCGAAGCTTGCTCTTGAGCATATTTTCAGGCGTGAGCAGGTAACGCCGGCAATTATCGAAGGTGATTGCTTTCACCGTTTTGATCGTATGGAGTTTCGTGCTAAAGCCAAGGAATTTGAAGCGGCTGGAAAGCGTTTGAGCCATTTCTCTGATGAGGCAAACCTGTTTGATAAAATAGCCGAGTTATTTGATTCATATCAGCGCACTGGTCGAGGTCAGGCACGTACCTATGTGCATGATGATGAAGAGGCCAAGGTATATGGTGTTGATGCAGGCAAGTTCACGGATTGGCGCGAAGTTGGTGAAGGTTCTGATTTGTTGTTTTATGAAGGCCTGCATGGCGGTGTTGAAGAGGTTAGGCCCTATGTTGACTTGTTGTTGGGTGTGGTCCCGGTCGTAAATCTGGAGTGGATCCAGAAAATTCATCGAGATACAGCCATGCGTGGCTACTCTCAAGAAGCGGTTGTCGATAATATTTTATCTCGTATGCATGACTACATTCATTTTATTACCCCGCAGTTTACCAACACAGATATTAACTTTCAGCGTGTTCCGTTGGTGGATACATCGAATCCATTTATTGCGCGTGATGTTCCCACGCCGGATGAAAGTATGATGGTAATCAGAATTCGCAAGCCAGAAAAATGGGGTATCGATTTCCCTTGGTTACAAGCTATGTTGCACGACTCATTCATGTCTCGCCGCAACACATTGGTAGTTCCTGCATCTAAATTTTCACTGGCAATGGAATTGATTTTGACTCCGATTGTGCATGATTTACTTGAAAAAAGAAAAGCTGCCAGAGGCTGACTCGTAACTAGGCGATGTTATTTTTAAAAAGGGCGGCCGCTGGTCGCCCTTTTTAATTGCTAGTCGACTAGCCAACCCTTATCGTTCTCCCCCGCTTATAAATTGGCACTCACTGCGCAGGTGGGTGGTGGAGAACAGTTTCACGTGAAACATCCGGATGTTGTTGATGTAATTGTTGTTGGTGCTGGCCATGCTGGATGTGAGGCTGCATGGGCCGCCGCCAGTCGAGGTGCACGAGTTCGCCTGATTACACAGAACCTGGATACCATTGCCAAAATGTCTTGCAATCCTGCAATTGGCGGTATTGGAAAGGGGCATTTGGTGCATGAGGTAGATGCCCTTGCGGGTTTGATGGGGATTGCAGCTGATCGTTCTGCGCTTCAGTACAGAATTTTAAACCGAAGAAAAGGCCCGGCAGTTCAGGCAACGCGGGCGCAATGTGATAGAAGGATTTACCATATGGTAATGCGGCAGTTACTGGATTCCCATGCCAATATATCACTGCATCAGGGTACGATATCCGAGTTGTTGTTCGAGGGCGAACGCATTACGGGCGTGAGAGACGAATTTGGGGTTGTACACAAGGCTTTATCTGTGGTTCTCACTACAGGAACCTTTTTAAGCGGCTTGATTCATGTGGGAGAAAAAACTATCCCTGCAGGGCGCTCCGGGGATGCTCCTGTGTTTGGTTTGACTGATGAGTTGTATCAACGAGAATTTAATCTGGGCCGATTGAAAACAGGCACGCCTCCTCGTCTGGATAAGAAGACAATTAACTGGGGTGCGCTCGAAATGCAGATGGGTGAAACGGAAGTGATACCCTTTTCCTGCCTGCATGAAGAAGTGATCGAAGATCAAATTCCTTGTGCGATTACCAGGACGAGTGAGGAGGGGCATGACATTATACGCGCCAATATGTCGCGATCCCCGATGTATTCAGGAAAAATTTCGGGTACAGGGCCCCGTTATTGCCCCAGTATCGAAGACAAGGTTGTTCGGTTTTCTGATAAAACAAGTCACCAGATTTTTTTGGAGCCGGAAGGGCGGGATCACCATGAAGTCTACCCTAATGGTATTTCTACCTCCTTGCCTATTGATGTGCAGTGGAAGTTTATAAGGTCTATTCATGGTTTGGAGAATGCAGTCATTATCCGCCCCGGCTATGCCATTGAATATGATTTTGTAGATCCGCAGGAGCTAAGACCAACACTGGAAACCAAGAAAATAAACGGACTGTTCCATGCTGGTCAAATCAACGGGACAACTGGTTACGAAGAAGCAGCCGCTCAAGGCTTATTGGCCGGCATCAATGCGGCGGCCCATGCTATTGGTCTGGAGTCATGGGTGCCGGATCGTTCAGAGGCATATTTGGGCGTTATGGCGGATGATCTGGTAACGAAAGGTGTCGCGGAGCCATACCGGATGTTTACGTCCAGGGCAGAGTTTCGCCTGCAATTACGGGAGGATAATGCTGATTTAAGGCTTGGCCACATGGCAATTCAACTGGGCTTATATGATAACCAACGAAAGCGAACATTTGAATTAAGACGGTCAAAGCTGGATTGCGGTCTTAAATTGGCACAGGAAATGATTATTGGTACAGGCAAAGGTTGGCGAGAGCGTCTGTCTGAGTTGGATTTGCCGGCTCCGGCACAGGCAATGAATATCAGCTCTTATACACATCGGGGCGACGTTGATGCAATAAAAGCCATGGCATTACTGGGTATGGATGGTGAGTTAAATACCAGAGATATGAAGTCTTTATTGGCTCTGGTGCACTATGATGGCTATCTGGATAAACAGTTGTTTGAGGTTGAAAAATTCAGGAGGCTGGAGGAGGAATGTATTCCTGCTTCGCTTGATTATTCTCAGGTGAAAGGCCTTAGTATCGAGTGTAAACAACGATTGAGCAGTGTGCAGCCGGCAACGCTGGGGCAGGCATCACGTATTTCAGGCGTTACTCCAGCATCATTAACTATATTGATGCTTTATTTAAGGAAAGGTAATGCAGGCTGATTTATGCAAGGCATATGTTCACGAGGTATTGAAATTTCGCAAGGCTTTGAATTTAACCTCGATTTCAGATGCCGACATATTCCATGCCCGGTTTATTGTGCCATCGCTTGCAATGGCCAGGTGGGTTCCAGAGCAGGGACGTATGCTGGATGTTGGCAGTGGTATGGGCGTGCCTGGAATTCCGCTGCTTCTTGCGAAACCGGGATTAACAGGCGTGTTGGTAGAGCGAAGAAAGAAGCGTGCTGAGTTTCTCAGGCATGTTGTCAGAAGGCTGGGTTTGAATGCCGAGGTATATGATGCGGATATCAATACCTTGCCTTCGTTGCGTGTGAGCGTCTGTGTGGCCAGAGCAGTGGCTGATGAGGCCAGGTTGCTTGGTATGTGCGGGCACCATGTAAACCCCGGGGCTATTGCCGTGTTGCCAGTGCCCAGGTCTCATCGCCCGGTTCAAGCCGATGGCTGGAAGATGCTGGGCGAACACTCGGTTTGTCTGGATGATTCGGAAGAAAATATTCAGAGTGTTCGTTGTTACCAGCATCGGTGATGATTATTTAACGGGAGGTTTCACGTGAAACATCAGGGGTTTGGTCCTGTGGTAGCAATAGCTAATCAGAAAGGGGGGGTCGGTAAAACGACAACGAGCATTAACCTTGCTGCTTCACTGGCGGCGTTGGATCAACGCGTTTTGTTGATCGATCTTGATCCTCAGGGGAATTCAACCTCTGGGCTTGGGGTAGATCAACAACAGGTGGCTTATGGAACCTATGACGTATTGATGGGTGATAGTTCGCTGGCTGAAAGTATTGTTCAGACAGATTGTGACCGTTTGTTTTTACTACCGGCCAGTATGGATTTGTCTGGGGCAGAGGTGGAGCTGGTCAATGAAATGGGGCGAGAATTGCGTCTACATCAGGCTTTTTCAGCTTATAAGGGCGTACCCTTTGATTATGTGTTTATTGACTGCCCTCCGGCATTGAGTTTGCTTACTGTCAATGCGCTGACTGCGTCGGATCACGTGATGGTTACTTTGCAGACGGAGTTTTACGCCATGGAGGGGCTGGCGCAGTTGATGGATTCCATCCGGCGTGTTCGAGGGGCGCTGAATCCGGATTTGACGATGGAAGGCATTTTGCTGACCATGGTGGACCGGCGCAATAATTTGTCAGCCCAGGTAGAGCAGGATGTCCGTGCATATTTTGGTTCGCAGGTTTATGAACAGATTATACCGAGAAACGTGCGCCTGTCTGAGGCACCGAGTTATGGCATACCGGTGATGTATCACGATGTGCGATCAAAAGGGGCACAGGCATATTTATCAGTTGCCCGGGAGTTAATGCATCGCAGAAAGGTATAATAGGGGAGCTTATGTGCCTGCGAATATGGTAGAAATCATTAATTCATAAGGAATTTTATAAGGAAAGCGAAAGCATCCTTCCATTCTAGAAGGCATTGAACGGTATTATTACGATTCGTCAGTAGGAGGAAATTATGGCAGTAGCAAAAAATCGTGGACTGGGCCGCGGCTTGAATGCTTTGTTGGGAGATACACCGACTCCGGAAGTTATGCGGCAGACAACGCAAATTCCTATATCAAAAATTAGCCCTAACAGTTATCAGCCAAGGACCCGCTTTTCGAATGAGCAATTGGAGTCCTTGGCGGACTCTATTCGAAAAGAGGGTGTGTTAATGCCTGTCTTACTGCGGCCACTGGGTGACGGCTATGAGCTGATTGCCGGAGAGAGACGCTGGCGCGCATCTCAGGCTGCCGGATTGACAGAAATTCCTGCTGTTATTCGGAATGTTAATGACTTGCAAGCGCTCGAACTGGCAATTATTGAAAATGAACAGCGAGATGATTTAACAGCTATTGAATCGGGGCGGGCTTACCGCCGAATGATGGATGAATTTGGCTGCACTCAGCAGCAGGTAGCGGAGAAAATCGGGGTGTCTCGAGTTCAGGTCAGTAATCTTATTCGCCTGCTTCAACTCTCTGACCCGATTAAAGAATTGATCGAAAAACGGGAACTTAGTATGGGCCAGGCACGCCCGCTTGTGAGTCTTCCGGCGCATGTTGGTGAGTATCTTGCCCGACAGTGTATCGAGCATGGGTGGAGTGCCCGTCAAATGGAACGGGAGGCTAAAAAAGCGGCCAAAGAACCATCCGAAAAAACGAAGAAAAATGTAGATGCCGATGTTGCGGCTTTGCAGGATGAGTTGACCCGTAAACTTGGCCTGCATGTGGAGATTATTTGCAGAAAAAACGGTTCTGGTGAGATGCGTATCCGCTATACACAAGCTGCTGAGCTTGATGGTGTCTTACGCAAACTTAGAAACTAGATGGCGACAAATAAACTCTTTATAAACATATAGTTATGGTATTTTATTATAATATGGTTCGCCCATGCTGGTGAATGGTTCTCATTTCAGAGCGGTTAACTGGCATGCTGAGTCCGGTGGTATGCAGTGGATCGACCAACAATGGTTGCCACATCGCTTTGAGCAATTGATTAGCAGCAATCCGGAAGATGTAGCGATAGCAATCGAGTCAATGCAGGTACGGGGTGCGCCAAGTATTGGCGCTGCGGCTGCCTATGGCCTGGCGCTGGCCTGGAAAAAAGACAGGAAGAATTTCTTTGATCATTGGTTGCCACGGTTTCGGTCGACGCGACCAACGGCAGTCAACCTGTTTCATGCCTGTGATATGATGCAAACATGTGCAGAAACATGTCCAACAACCAGTCAGGTGATTGAATGCGCTCAAAGCTATGCGGATTCAGAGGTGGCGGCCAACCAGCGGATGGGGGCATATATGGCTGAATTGCTTGCCGTGGGGGAACGTAGAATTCTTACCCACTGCAATGCGGGCTGGCTGGCTGCGGTTGATTGGGGAACGGCGACCTCTGGAATTTATCATCTGGCGCAGGCAGGGGAAAAGCCATTTGTATGGGTGGATGAGACCAGGCCAAGGTTGCAGGGTGCCCGTTTGACTGCATGGGAGCTTTCTCAGGAGGGCATTGGCTGCAGTATTCAGGCAGACGGAGCAGCTGCCTGGATGATGGCGAATGGAAAGGTTGATGCCATCGTTGTCGGGGCGGATCGCATTGCGGCCAATGGCGATGTGGCCAATAAAATTGGCACGTATGCTTTGTCATTAGCGGCCAGAGAACATGGGGTTCCGATGTATGTCGTTGCACCACGCTCCAGCTTTGATAAAGACTGCCCGAGCGGAGGGAATATTCCGATTGAGCAGCGTGACGATAATGAAGTGCTGTGTATGGATGGTCTGGATGGAGTAGGCCGGATTCAGCATGTTCATATTGCAGCATCGGGAGTGCCAGCCAACAACCCGGCGTTTGATGTGACCCCGAATGCCAATCTAAGCGGTATTGTCAGTGAAAATGGCCTTTGGCGTGGCTACGATACTTGATGGACATGCGGAATAAGTATCTTCATGCACTGCATGGATGCTCTGAAAAACCCAGAGCATCTTTTATAATTCATGAGAGGGAAGCTCGATGAAACGAACTGCTATTTATCCAGGCACATTTGATCCGGTTACACTGGGTCACGTGGATATTGTGACCAGGGGGTTGAAGTTATTCGACCGTATCGTTGTTGGTGTTGCGGACAACCCGAACAAGGGGCCGTTATTTGATGCCGAAACCCGGGTTTCCATGGTGCGTGAAACATTTGTCTCAGAGCCGAAAATCGAAGTGGCGCGATTTTCCGGGCTTTTGGTTGGTTTGGCTCACCAATATCATGCGGCCGCAATATTGCGAGGTTTGCGAGCGGCTTCGGATTTTGAATATGAATTTCAGATGGCGACCATGAATCGCCGGCTGGATGCACAGATTGAAACAGTCTTTGTTATGGCCCGAGAAGATTATACGTTTGTTTCCTCCCGATTTATTCGTGAAATTTCCAGCATGGGCGGTGATGTCTCAGCGTTGGTTCCGGCTTCGGTATTGCCCCATCTGTGAGGTAGGTAAAGTGGGGAGGGTTTGACTGAGCAGTCTGTTGCAGGGCGGTTGGGCGAGTAAAATAAATATTTCCAGAGAAGCTCATGGGATCAAGTGCTGACGAAGTTGATTCATGCGATATATCCGTCAGTTGCTCGGGCACTCTGGCTTTTTCAGGGTTCCCCGAATTCATGCTTGAGTTCAGTTGTCTGCTCGGTATGATGCGCCACCCTTGCCGGCATAGCTCAGTTGGTAGAGCAGCTGATTTGTAATCAGCAGGCCACGGGTTCGA
>CAZBEN010000004.1:0-40750 GCA_964490955.1 uncultured Zetaproteobacteria bacterium
AGTCCGCGCCCATATCATCCAGCATCTGTATCAGTGCTTTCTCTTCGCGTGCCAGGCGGCTGTCCTTGCGCGCCTTGGCACGAACCTCATCGCGCACCCGATCAATCATCTTGCGCTTATCTTTGACTCTGGCCACAAGCCTGGATTCGATCTGCTTTTTTTTCTGCCGCAATAATTCCAGCTGTTGGCGCTTTGTTTGTAGCTCCGCTTCCACCCGCGCAAGTTCAGCTACCGATTCGGCATAGACACGGCGATCATTCTCTTCCGACCGCATCACATGATTCAGCAGAAAGCGGCGATGTGGAATATCGCTGACCGATACGCCGGTTAACACTCCCATCCACTGGGAAGAATGCGAACTGTGCTGCCACGCAGCCACCGCCTGGTCGAGGACAGCCTGTTTCAAGGTGCTAATACGCTTTTCCAGTCGCTCGGACTGTTGCTTCAACACCAGCAACTGCTGATCAGTGGCATGTATATTATCATATACATCCCGGCTGGCCTTACGTGCCGAAATAAGGGTAATATCCAGCTTGCGCAACTCCTTGCCAATACTTCCCAACTGAGATTCCAGTTGCTTTTTCACCTGTGCCAGATGCTGGCGCTCTTTCTTGACGCGTTCGATTTTCTGCTCAGTAGATATCCCCTGACCTGAACCGGCCGTACAGACGGTGACCGGCAGCCAGATGGCCATCAATAATAATGGGAATATTCGAAACAGCCATGTCATACGCGGTGGTAAGGGTGCCCCTGAATAATTGTAAATGCACGGTACATCTGTTCGAGTACCACTGCACGCACCAGTTGATGCGGTAAAGTCAGTTTTGACAGGCTCCAGCAAACCGCTGCCCTTGACCGGACCACATCTGAAACGCCATCAGCCCCGCCAATCACAAAGTCCTGTTGTACATCACCGGCCTGCCGGCCCAGATAATCCGCCCATTGCAAACTGGTATGCAGCGAGCCCCGTTCATCAAACAATACAAATCCTCGCCGTGCATATTTCAAAATCTGTTTTTCCTCTTCCTGCTTGCGCTGGGTAACCTGCTTGCCCCGCCCTTCCGATAATTCAACGACCTGACAGTCTGAAAATGGTTTGAGCCGTTCGATAAACCTCGCCTCGAAACCGGCCAGCTCTCTGGAACCGCGGCCCACCACCAGCAAACGCAGCTTCACCGGGCTTCAGCAGTGCCTTGAGGTGCCAACCACAACCGTTCCAGCTGAAAGCTGTCTCGTACATCGGGCAGAAACAGGTGCACAACGATATCGCCCAAATCGACCAACAGCCATTCCGCCGCTCCCAGCCCTTCAATCTTGGCTGCCAGATCATATTCATGCGCGACAACACTCACAGATTGTGCCAGCGCTTTTAACTGCCGGTCACTGCGCCCGCTGGCCAGAATAAAGCGGTCGGCAAAATCGCAACGACCGCGCACATCAAGCACCAGGACATCCTGCGCTTTCTTGTCTTCCAGCGCCTCAACAAGTGCATCTGTCATGGCTTCAAAATTTTCGTTTTTTTGCACTGCCTGCATCACATTTTCTCCTTCAGAGAGGCATAGTTTTTTTCAACTTCATCGCATATCACCGACGGCACCAAATTCGCCAATGACCACCCTTGTTTAATACCGTGGCGAATTTCCGTGGCCGAAATATCGGGCAGGTCGACAGGGACATAACACCAGCGCCCCGTACCACCAAAACCTGGCCAGTCTTGCAATTCCAGTCGCTGCCAGCCTTGATGGGAAGCAACATTGTCTACTGCAATTCCCGAGCGCGCAAACACTGCCACATTGCACAACCCTATATGGGCAGGATATTCCTGCCACGATTCCAAACCGGCCCAGGCATCCGCCCCAAGCATCAGCCATGGCGCCGTTTCCGGAAACTGCTGATGAAACCGGCGTAATGTGACTACTGCCGGTATAGGCTCTTTCTGCACGATCTCCCAATCCAGCACCCTGACTTCGGGCTGACCTGAAAATATCTGCTGCAGCCAGTCAAAACGCTTCCTGCCATTGGCCATGCCGGACAACTCACGATGCACCGGCAATGCTGGAAGCACCCATATTTCATCCAGCCCTATCTGCAGGCCAGCCTGCACCAGCGCCAAATGACCCTTATGCGGCGGGTCAAATGAACCACCAAAAAGCCCGATGTGTTTTCCCGTCAACACAGTATTCACAACATCTGCTAACGCAATGCTTCAGGCTGCCTTGATTTTATTCTGCTGCATAACATGAACATAATAACCTCGACAGAATAAAAAAACCGGCACCCATTTCACCAGAAAGCCTCTGAACAAGTGCACCGTTAACGCACCTGGCCGTCGCCAAGCACAATCCATTTCTGCGTTGTTAATCCCTCCAGCCCTACCGGACCTCGAACATGCAACCGATCAGTTGAAATGCCGATTTCAGCACCCAGACCATACTCAAAACCATCAGCAAAACGGGTGCTGGCATTCCACATCACCGAGGCAGAATCCACTTCGCGCAGAAACCGCTGCCCGGCCTCGTAACTTCCAGTGACGATACTCTCCGTGTGGCCTGAACCGAATTCGGCGATGTGATCCACCGCCTGTTCAAAACTGTCCACCACGCGTACGGAAAGTACCGGTGACAAATATTCCGTCGCCCAATCTTCGTCAGTTGCCGCTTTTACATCCAGCCCTGTTGCCGCAGCTCTTGTTCGTTTACAGCCCCGCACCTCCACACCCTTGTCCAGCATGGCCTGCACAATCGCAGCGGTGCAGCCAGCAACAGCATCCTGATGAATTAACAGTGTTTCCATCGCATTACATACCCCGTAGCGATGGGTTTTGGCATTCACGGCAATATTCAATGCCATCTCGGCATCCGCTGCGGCATCAATATAAACATGGCAAATACCATCCAGATGTTTAATCACGGGGACACGCGATTCGGCTGCCACGCGCTCAATCAACGATTTGCCACCGCGGGGAATAATCACATCAACATATTGTTCGCTTTGCAACAGTGCTCCGACCAGTGCGCGGTCGGTTGAATCGACCAATTGCACCGCATCTTGCGACAAACCGGAATCAACCAAAGCCCGTCGCAAACAGGCAGCAATGGCTCGGTTGGAATGAATGGCTTCAGATCCACCACGTAAAATTGCCGCATTACCGGATTTCAAACACAGGCCGGCGGCATCTGCAGTCACGTTTGGGCGCGACTCATAAATGATACCAATAACGCCCAAAGGCACACGCATATGGCCGACTTGAATACCGGAAGGGCGATAGCGCAAGTTATCAATAGCGCCCACAGGATCTGGCAGAGCCGCAATCTGCTCCAGCCCTTCCGCCATGGCGTCAACACGATCACCATTGAGCATCAGCCTGTCCTTCAACGCCGCATCAAGACCGTTCTCTTCGGCCGCCTGCATATCCATGCCATTGGCAGACAGTATCTCTTTCATTTCACGACGTATCACAGCAGCGGCCAACTGCAGCGCTTCATTCTTGGCGCAGGTTTCCGCCATGCGCATGGCTTTGGCTGCATTTTTCGCCCGCCGGCCCAGCGCTGTCATCACTGTTACTGCATCTGTTTCCATGACTATGTTACTCCCTGTTTTGTTAAAATTGCTTGATTTTTCACCGCCTCGAATGAGAAGAAAAAGCTTAAACTTTGCAGTGAAAGAATGCCAAAGCTCCGAATACTTGCTTTATACTCGTCAAGACATCTGCATCCGTTGCGGTGAAAAAATCCAAATCAGAGTGCTTTTTGCGGGATCAAAACCAGATTATCGCGATGGATTACCGAAGAAAAATCATGGAACCCGAGAACGGCTTCGATTTCACTGCTGGCATGGCCCATAATTCGACGCATCTCTTCAGCCGTATAATTGCATAGCCCTTTTGCTATCACACCATTCGGGCCAACTATTTCGACACAATCACCCTTGTCGAACACACCTTCCACCGCAGTTACGCCCACCGGCAATAAACTGCTTCCCTGTTCCAGCAAGGCTGTCGCTGCTCCTGCATCAATATGAATCTCTCCTGCCGAATGTAGCACTTCAGTGATCCAGTGCTGACGCTTGCTCTGCCGATCCACACCACAAAGAAACAATGTGCCTTCATCTTCACCAGCCAACAGACGCGTCAGCATCCCCTTTTTCTTGCCGCTGATAATAGCAGCGGCCACACCGCCCCGGCTCGCCACGCGGGCGGCAGCCAGCTTGCTGGCCATACCTCCGGTTCCAAAAGAGGAGCCTGTATCATCAGCCATGGCAATATGTTCGTCGTTCAGGTGAGGTACGATCTCAATGCGCTTGGCATCCTCATGCTCGACGGGATTACGGTCGTAAAGTCCGGGTACATCGGTCAGCATAACGACCAGATCAGCATCAACAACCAGGCTTACCAATGCACCCAGACTGTCATTATCGCCAAATTTTATTTCAGACACCACGACCGTGTCATTTTCATTCACTATGGGGACCACACCGGCTGAAAACAGTGTTTCACTGGTATTGCTGGTATTTAGATAACGGCGGCGATGTCTGAGATCATCCTTGGTCAGCAGCATTTGCGCTACACTCAGATCATGACGGGCAAAGGCCTTGGCATAGGCACGCATCAGCTTGGGTTGGCCAATAGCCGCCGCCGCCTGCTTTTCATGCACAGAGAGTTTACGACCCACCCAGCCCAAACGCACCCGCCCCAGCGCCACTGAACCCGACGTCACTACCACAACCTGCTTACCGGCAACGATCAGCCCAGCCAGTTCATCAACCAGGAGATCAACCACGCCCTGACGAATACCGGATTCGGCATCGGCCAATAGAGAACTGCCAATTTTCACCACCACACGGCGAACATTCGCAAGGTCAGCTCTACAATGAATCATACTGATTCTCCACCCGCACCAACATCACCACCTTCCACCTCATCCTGAACCGTCTTTACTATTACAGCCTTCCGACGCACATCCAGAACTCGCTCATAGATTTGATGCAACAGACTCTTCACGCCTTCGCCACTGACAGCTGAAATCATAAATATCTGCATTCCAGTCTGTCTGACCGCGGCCAGAGCAGTCTCTTTCTCTTCATCAAGTAATGCGTCAATTTTATTCAGCACCAACAGTCTTGGCTTTTGCCATAGCGTCTCGCCATAACCTTTTAGCTCGATTTCAATTTCAGCAATTTGTTCAGCTACGCTTTTGCCATCTTCGCAACAAGAATCAACCAGATGCAACAGCACAGCCGTACGTTCGATATGACGCAGGAAGCGATCACCCAGCCCGCGCCCCTCATGGGCACCCTCAATCAGGCCGGGAATATCGGCCACTACAAAGCCGTCACCGTCATCCATGAACACCTGACCCAGTTTGGGCTTCAACGTGGTAAAGGGATAATCGGCAATCTTGGGTCTGGCATTGGAAATACGGGCCAGTAATGTCGATTTTCCGGCATTGGGCAACCCTACCAGGCCAACATCTGCCATTAATTTTAACTCAAGGAAGCGGATACCCTGCTCACCCTCGGTTCCCGACTGAGAATAACGAGGCGCACGATTAGTGCTGGTAGCAAAGCGTGCGTTTCCCAAACCACCCTCGCCGCCCCGGGCCAGAATATAGGATTCGCCTTCTACCGACAGATCAGCCAGCAAATACCCGTCCTCATCGCGTACCATGGTGCCGATGGGCACTTCCATGATGATATCCTCGCCATTTTTACCGTGGCAATCCGAGCCCATGCCCGGCTGACCATTTTTGGCAATCAGGCGTTTACGGAGATACAATTCCTGCAAGGTGTTTTTTCGACCTGATGCCACGAATTCGACATGGCCACCACGACCGCCGTCCCCACCATCCGGCCCCCCCTTGGGAATATATTTTTCGCGCCGAAATGAGGTACACCCTGCACCGCCATTGCCGGCGCGAACCTCAATTTTGACTTCATCAATAAAACGCATGCTGTATTACACCATTAAAAAGTCTGAACCACAAAGGTACAAAAACACAAAGTAAAATCAAAACAGATAAAAAAACTATCATGTTGTTACTTCTTTGTGCCACTGTGTCTTTACGATTAATATTTTTCACCCACAAAAAAAGGGGTGCGACCAGCGCACCCCTTGGAATTCTTAAACCCCGGTTACCTTATTCGGTAATTCGAACGGTTGTACGACCGGCACTTTTGAAATACTCAACCTTACCGTCGGTCAGAGCAAACAGGGTGTAGTCACGACCACAACCAACATTGTTGCCCGGGCGGATTTTGGTGCCGCGCTGACGGACAAGGATATTGCCGGCAATGACTGCTTCACCACCATATTTTTTCACGCCTAGGCGCTTGGAATTGGAATCGCGTCCATTACGACTGGAACCACCAGCTTTCTTATGTGCCATGGTTTACTCCTTGATGCTTTCGATACGCACAGAACTGTAGCTCTGGCGATGACCCTGAGTTAAACGATAATTCTTGCGGCGACGTTTCTTGAACACCACGATTTTCTGACCACGTCCACTTTCAGTCACAACACCGGTGACCGATGCCTTGGCCGCATCAGCACCAGCCTTGAGAGACTCGCCTTCACCAACCATAAGAACATCGTCAAATGTAATTTTGTTGCCTGCTTCAGTATCCAGTTTTTCAACGCGCAGGATATCACCTTCCTGGACACGGTACTGTTTACCACCCGTTTTAATTACAGCGTACATATAATCTCCGTGCCTTACGCAGCTTTCGCAGGCTTGCCGTATTTCTTGTAGAAACGTTCAACACGTCCTTCAGTATCGACAATCTTCTGCTTGCCAGTATAAAAGGGATGGCAAGCAGAACAAATTTCAACATGAATGTCGCCTTTGGTTGAGCGCGTTTCAAATGTATTCCCGCAAGAACAAGTTACCCTGGATGCAAGATATTCTGGATGAATGTCAGCTTTCACGTCATTTCTCCGTAGTATTCTAGACTCTGCCTTTTTTCAATCTGCGAAATAAATCAGTATCACGAGCTGAAAAAAGGCAGGCCCATTAAAGGGGCGCGATTTCTAGCGCCGCCGCCCCAATTAATCAAGCGCTAAAATACAGTTCGGGCTGTTTTCTTCCATATCATCAAAAATACCGGCTCAAAACAGCCACCTGGATGGCATCATTGCCGGCTTTCAAGATAATCCAGCAAAGCCTCTGCATTTTTCTCCAGCATCAGGTAAGCATGCTCAAAGCCGTCCGGGCCGCCATAATAAGGATCAGGCACATCAGAAATATGTACCTCGTTTTCAAACTGCCGCATCATCAACAGTCGTGCCTCCGGCACACCCATGCGTACTAATTCCCGCCTGTTTTCAGCATCCATCGCAACGACCCAGTCCCAGTTGCTGCAATTTTGCGATGTAATTTGCTGTGCCCTGTGTGCACTCAAATCCAGCCCATATTCGCGCGCCTTGGCTGCAGATCGTGGATCAGCAGAACCACCCACATGCCAGTTTCCTGTTCCTGCTGACTCAAAGTGATAGTGGTGCAGCCCCCGGGTCATAGCCGAAGCTCTGACGATGATCTCTGCCAGTGGTGAACGGCAGATATTACCAAGACAGACAAACAATACACGTATTTTACGGTTGCCCATACGCCTGTCGCTCCGCCTGAGATAATTGCAGATAAACCGGTGCCGGGTATACCGGCAAGTTACTGAAACCTTTCACCCGCGCACAAACCGCTTCCGCCTCAATCGCCAGCGCCTGACTGCGCGGGACCACCAACGGCAAACGCCTCCACTTCTTCAGCTGAACCGGCGGAGCACTGTTGCAGCAAAACAGCTCCGGTGTGAGTGCTTCTATATCTTGCCAGCTCAAACAGGCATCTGCCTGAATGGCCCTGCCATTCAGGTAATGCCCGACAAACACCTCACCGGCTCTGGCATCTTCCAGCACATGAATGGCTTGTTCTGTTGCTGTCTCTCCTGTCACGACCTGTCTGGCTGTAATCGCCAGCGAGGAGAGATGCACAACAGGCATATGCAAACCGGCATTCATGCCGGCAAGTGTTGCAGCCCCAATACGCAGACCGGTAAAGGAGCCTGGCCCTGCTCCAAATGCCAGCACATCAAGTTGCTTCCAGTTCAAGCCGACCTGTAGTAACAACTGATGAATCGTTGGAATAATGCTGGTTGAGCGAGTTTTTCCGGCACTGTGCGCATCCGGAGGTGATACATAAATCTGCCCGTGTTTGATAATGCAGGCGGCAATTTCTCCGAAGGCAGTATCCAGCGCCAGAATATTCGACTGCCTGCCGATATAATGGTCAAGATTTTCTGTCACAACTGTTCTTTTAGAACTCGCCGCAAGGCTTTTCCGTATTGATCATGCTGGAGTCCAAGCAAGGCATTCGCCAGTAAAAAACCCTCCGGATTCCCGGCATCAAAACGCTGCCCTTCAAGCAAAACACCGTACACAGGCTCTTTTTTTGCCAGCATAGCAATGGCATCGGTAAGCTGAATCTCGCCTCCGCTACCCGGCTGAACGTCGTGCAACAATTCCATCAGTCGGGGTGTAAAGATATATCTGCCCACAACTGCCATATGTGATGGCGCATCTTCCATCGCTGGCTTTTCAACCATATCCGTCAGCCTGAGAAGGCCGTTTTCTTCAGCCTGATAATCAACAATGCCATATTGGGAAACCTGCTCGGCAGGCACCTGCATCAAACCGACCGCCGAGCAACCGGTCTGCTCATACACTTCACGCAACTGCTTCATGGCCGGTTTTTCGTGAATAATCAATTCATCCGCCAGCGAAACACCGAACGGTTCATCTGCAATCCAGTGACGGGCACAAAGGACAGCGTGCCCCAATCCCATCGCCTGCTTCTGACGTACATAAATCACTTCGGCCATACGCGCGACATAAGACACTTTTTTATAAAGTTTTTTCTTACCGGCACTTTTCAGGTTGGCTTCCAGTTCGGCCGAAATGTCAAAATGATCCTCGATAGCGCGCTTACCGCGACCGGTAATCATAATAATCTGTTCCATACCGGCCGCCAGCGCTTCTTCAACACCATACTGAATCAGCGGTTTGTCAACAATAGTCAGCATTTCTTTCGGGCTGGCTTTCGTGGCAGGCAGGAACCGCGTCCCCATGCCTGCAGCTGGAAAGATAATTTTACGTAATGGCTTCAATGCAAGACCCCTTTCGCTCGGTGGGGTCTATTATAACACAGTTGTGTGACTTATGTGAGACGGCCGTATGAATGCAAGCCGGAGAGATACATATTGACCCCAAGGAAGCAGAATACTGTTACAAGGAAACCGGCCACGGCCCACCAGGCCAGTGCTTTGCCATGCCAGCCATGCGAAACCCGGGCATGCAGATAAGCACCATAAATCAGCCATACAATAAGAGCCCAGGTTTCCTTCGGGTCCCATGACCAGTAACCACCCCATGCTTCAGCAGCCCATGCAGCGCCCAGAATAGTAGCCAGCGTAAAAGCAGGAAAACCGATCGCCACAGCCTTGTAAGCCAACTGATCCAGTTGCTCCAGTGATGGAAAAATAGCCAGCATTCTTGATTTGCCGCCACTCGCTTCAAGACGATAACGAACCAGATAGGCCATACCTGCACCACAGGCCACTGCAAAGGAACCGTAACCGACAAAGTTCATCGGCACATGAATTTTCATCCAGTAGGATTGTAGCGCCGGAACCAGCGGCTTGATATCACCCTGGCCGACGGAATCCAGCCAGATACCGAAAAACACACCGGCGGATACCAGCGTAAGAACAAACGCCCCCATAGCCTTGGCCTGGTAACGCTTCTCCAGCGCCAGATAAACCGCCGCAGTAATACAGAACAGCAGGATAAAGACTTCATACAGATTGGATACCGGCGCATGGCCAATTTCCATATCAAACATATAGGACTCGTGCCAGCGCAACAATAACGCTGAACCGCCAAGATAGATGCCGGCATAGGCAGACCAGGTGGCGATACGACCGATAAATGACTCCGGCGCAAACAGATACGCGATATAGGATACAGCCGAGAAGATAAAGATCACATTCATCGCCATAATAACACGACCGGCAAACAGATTGGACTGATCCTGATAGGAAATCTGGCTTTGGCTCGGCTCGAACAGCGCCCATATAGAAGCCAGTATGACCATCAACACGAAGCCATCCAGCCATGGCACCGTATTACGCGCCATTTTGGTATCCAGCAGTGTTGGCTTGAGGGTACTTGCAACCACAGCCAGGCCGCACCCGGCCAGCGCGCCAGTCCCACCCCAAAGCAAGCCTTTCATACTTAATATCTGATACAAAAAGGCATTTTCTTCATAACCGTCTGAACCATACATGGCCATAGCAGCAATGCCTGCCATCGCGCCAAGGTAGGCTGTAAAGCGCAGCCATGCCCAACGCCCCTGATTTAGCATGCTGGTAAAACCGGATTCAGCAGTCGTAGCAGTCATAAATTTCTCCTCTATCGTTTCCCAAGGTCATTCCACGGGCTTGATCGCCTACAGCGCTCAGGATATGCCTTGGCCAAAATCTTTATCCAGTTGTGTGAACAAAGCATTAAAAACCTGATTGAAAACAAGGTGATTGCGATTCGCCATACCAGCCAGACTGATATGCACACCTCCCGATACGGGCCTGACAATCAGCCACAGTTTGCGATGCGGCATATAAAACATGATGCACAGTCCGAATACCAGCATGGCACTGCCAATCCAGACGACGTTCATACCCGGATCCATGGCCAGCTGCAGGCCGGTATAATAATGCTGATCAAAATCAGCCAGCATCGGCAGCAACGGCCAGGGCAATTGCGACAACATATTGATCGCCTGTAAGGTACGCATGGCCATGGCCTGGAAACCTTCCGGTCGTTTACCTTCGCCAAACACTTCGGCCATCGCCTTCTTAAACGCGGTCAGGTTAGCCTGTTTGGATTGTTTGCCGATTACAGCCAACTGCCGCATAAAAGCATGAAACAGCTTCCACTCCACCGGATTGGTCAAATCCAGCCCCAGCGCCACTGGTTTGTAGTCTGCTTTGTCACCAGTCAGGGACACCATCATAAACGAACCCTGATTAACGCCTTTAGCATCAATAAACGGATTCATGAACGCCTTAATCTTAACCGGCTTCAGACCGGGGCCGCGCAACTCATATTCAACCGCAGGGCCCAAATCCTGAAAATCTTTGGGCTCGCCCGGATTGGCCATATTCTCAACATTGTACGGCTTAAAGTCGGTAACTTTGATCGACACGCCGGTGTTTTCATCCTTCCATGTTTTGTAGACTTGCGCCTTCGCAAAGCTGATCTGCTCCGAGCCATCCATATGAAACAGCTTAAAAGTGATATCCGAACCACCATCTCCGAAACTGGCCTGATAAATACGCACGCCTTTGTAGTACAGCGGCTCATTGACAATAATATCGCTGGTCAGTACTTCTTTGCCATTGTCAATAATAGTTAAATTACTGCGGAACTCTTTGGGTGCTCCGGTCGGAAAGAAATCGATCGAAAAACTGTTACAACGCACTTCGAATGGCATTTTCAAATGCCCTGTTTCCGTGCCCTGCAGGAAGGAGATTTCACTCTCCGACTGGCCTTCAGGCACCGCCATATTACCACGGAACCCGTACTCCGAACCCAGCCAGCCACCTACAAGTATAACCAGAATCGCTGAATGCACCAGAATATAGCCCCATTTATTCCAGCGCCCTTTGTCCGCACGAAAATATTGCACGCCGTCCTGCTCTGTCTCTCTAAACTCCCAGCCCTGTAGACGTTTACGAAAAACCTGCTGCACATGCGCAATATCCATTTCCGCAGGCAGTTTCCAGTCATGCAGGTACTGGAATCGCTTCAGGGATTTTTCGGCCACTGTAGCTTTGCGCGTACGCATTTCCTTGAGCATCTTTGGTACATTGCGCCACAAACATGATGACAGCGACACCATCAAAAAACCGAGCATGCTCATAAACCACCATGTGTGGTACATATCAAACAGGCCCAGCGAACGAAATACCCAGTACCATAGTGGTCCGAACTGCTGCAGATAATCCGCCTGATCCTGGTTTTGCAGCAGCACCGTGCCAATCACCGATGCAATCGACAGTACTACGAGAAGAATAATGGCCAGCGACATCGAGCCGATGCGCTGCCACAGTGATTTCAATAGATCGGGTAAAGTTTGCATGCGCGGCATGTTAGCCATTCATCATTGCTGCGTCATGGCCGGATTATGGTGGAATCATTGCGCCATACACGTATAATCGATGAGGCTTTTCCAGAAGATGGAGCCCCGGCAAGACAAGCGAGGCGAAAACGGTGCAAACGCATGGCGCATGTTAAACCCGGTCGTGATGGTTTCCTCCCCTTGCGATTCAGGCTGCTGGAGATTACCAGTCCGCCGCATGCAGCGGCCAGTTGACGCGCTTGTGCACTGTCATCCACCCGCACCGCAATCATGCCTTTGTGATAACAACATGCCGGCAACCCTGGCCTGCCAGCAAACATCAGAGTCACCGGTCCCGGCCATGTAGCACGCGCCCGCCGCCGCAGCTCCGGAGAATGGAAACGCGCCAGCGATACTGCCGTTGCAGTCGAATCAGCCAGTAGCAGGAATGGTCCTGAACGTTGTTTAAACTGAATTAGCTTTGTGACGGATTTTGGAGACCATGGATTGCCAGCAACGCCGGGCAGTGTTGCGGTATGATGTGCGACCAGCCTGCCCTGCCTGAGCAGAACTGCACCTCGCAGCGCCGCAAATTTCCCTCGGGTTTGATTATACCTCAGAAAGAATGGCCTCGGCCTGCGCTATTCGGTCATCCTTCAACAGCTGAGCCAGTAATTCATCATTCTGAGCCAGCATCTGCACGGCCAGCAGGCCGGCATTCCTTGCGGCATTAATGCCGACTGTCGCTACCGGTAGTCCCGGCGGCATCATCACCGTGGAATGCAGCGCATCCTCGCCCTGCATAGGGCCGGCTGCTATAGGCACGCCAATCACCGGCTTGACTGTTTTAGAGCACACCACACCAGCCAGATGCGCCGCCATACCGGCTGCACAAATGAACACCTTGCAACCAGCCCCTTCGGCATCCCTGACCGCCTGCTCTGTCGCCTCCGGCGTCCTGTGAGCAGAGCGAATCATGGTTTTATATGCCACGCCGAACTCATCCAGCACGGCTTCTGTTTTCTGCATGATTGGCAGATCAGATTTACTACCCATCAATATCAATACTTTTACTGGTTCCATCACAACTCCCTTTCACCACAGAGGCGCAAAGGCACTAAGGGTATTCTGAAAAATTTTCTGCTTTTACCGGAGGTTAAGCCTCTTCTCTAGCTACCGCACGATAACCGATATCGGTACGGTAAAAACCACCCGGCCAGTCCAGCGCTCCCAGCGCCATATAAACCTTTTGTTGCGCCGCCTTGACCGTAGGCGCCACAGCAGTCACGCCCAGCACTCGCCCCCCGGCATTGACAATGATTCCATCTTTCTCGGCCGTGCCGGCATGAAACACTGTTGTGCCAGCCGCCGCAACCGCATCGAGGCCACCGATAGACCGGCCTTTTTCAAAGCTGCCCGGATAACCTTCGGATGCTACAACAACACATAGCGCCGAACCTTCTTCCCATTCAAGCGTTACATCATCCAGCCGACTTTCGGCTGCAGCCAGCAATACTTCACCCAGATCGGATTTCAGACGACTCATCAATGGCTGGCATTCCGGATCCCCAAAACGCACATTAAATTCCAGCGTTTTTGGCCCTTCATCGGTCAACATCACACCGGCATACAGCGTGCCAATAAACCCGGCCCCTTTCTTTTTCAAAGCGGCGATAATGGGCCGGGCAATGGTTTCTAATATTTCATCCGCCACAGCATCAGTAACACACGGAGCCGGCGAATAGGCCCCCATACCACCGGTATTCGGTCCCTGATCTCCTTCCAGCAATGCTTTATGATCCTGTGATGATGCCAGCGGCACAATCGTATCGCCGGAAACAATAAACAAACAACTGGCCTCTTCCCCGATCAGGCACTCCTCAATTACCACCTGCGAACCAGCCTCACCAAATGCGTTGCCGGCCAGCATATCGCGCACGGCATCTATGGCCTCTTTCTCGGTTTGGGCTACAATCACACCCTTACCGGCCGCCAGGCCGGATGCCTTCACCACAATCGGCGCACCCCAGCTGCGAACCGTCTCAATCGCCTCGTCGACATTTACATGCACTTCAAATCGCGCCGTCGGCACACCTGCTTCATGCATCAACCGCTTGGAGAATGATTTGCTCCCTTCCAGATTCGCTGCAGCCTTGTCCGGCCCGAATACCGCGAAACCTGCCTCACGCAACCTATTTCCCAGTCCTGCTACCAGCGGCACTTCCGGCCCTACAACGACCAGATCAGGCTGTTCGTCAGCTGCCAATGCCATCAAAGCTTCGATATCTTCAGCACCGACCGGCACACAACGCGCATCCGCAGCAATGCCCGGATTACCCGGCGCGCATACCACTTCGCTGACCGATGGGGAACGCTTCAGTTTCCAGCATAATGCGTGTTCACGACCACCGCCGCCGACTACGAGAACTTTCATGGATACCTCATTGGTCTGCTACATATCCTGTAGCAGAAACAGGCAAGGCTAGGAGATTGCAAAACTTAGGCAAGCCGGAAGGCTCAACCCTTTAGGCGTCAATGGCCTGAAGTATACCCCGGATAATATCAGTCGGCGTCGGCGGGCATCCGTGGATGACGACATCGACAGGAATAATATCACTGACCGCACCGGCGATGGCATAATTATCCTTGCCGAATACGCCGCAATTGGCAGCGCAATCGCCCATCGCAACCACCAGCGCCGGTTGCGGCATGGCATCGAAGGTCATCTTTAACGCTGTTTCCATATTGCGTGTCACCGGGCCTGTCACCAGCAGCATATCGGCGAAACGGGGGCTGGCAGTGAAATGGATGCCGAAACGTTCGATATCGTAATAGGCATTGTTGGCGGCGTGGATTTCTAACTCACAGCCATTGCAGGAACCGGCATCCACGGCGCGAATCGCCAGAGAGCCGGCAAAGCGCTTACGAATCAGCTGGTTGAGCTGTGTGCCAAGCAGCTCAATTGTGTTGTTTGCTTCGGCCAGTGGTTCGGTAATGGCGCCGACTTTGGCGAGTTGTTTCAGGATTCTTATCATATGTCATTGCCCGAATAGGAGCAGTTGAAGGATTTATTATTGAGGGGGAAATCAGGCACGGGCACTTCGCGCACGGCCAGCTCCAGCCCCAGCCAGTTGATCATGGAAGGGTCGCGAACAAAGTAGCGGTCAAGCACTCCGGCCTCGCCAAAACGCAGCCAGCAGGCGATTTCACCGCGCCATGATTCAATGGCGGAGAAGCCTGAAATGCCTGCTTCAGGAGGTTGCCATGGCGCCTGAATGTCGCCGTCAGGAAGGGTATCGAGTAACTGGACAATCATACGTGCACAATCGGCTATTTCTTCGAAACGCACCCATACGCGAGTCGCCACATCGCCCAGTTTGCCCTGCGGCACATTCACATCCAGACTATCGTAAGGCGGATACGCCTCTTCAATGCGTTCATCCGGATAATTGCCGGATGCGCGACCGACATAGCCGAGCAGGCCGATATCCTTTGCATCGTCAATACTGACCGGCCCGGAACCGATGACGCGTTCCTGAATGCTCGGATTGTCGGCATAAATTGCACGCAAATGTTCCACTTCGGCGGCAATAGCCCGCGTTTGTTCAATCAGTGCACGGAGAGCCTGCGCATCCGGATCAACGGCTACGCCGCCGACGACAATGGCATCCATCAGCAGCCGGTGGCCAAAAATATCCGCATGTAATCGCGCCATATCTTCACGTAAACGATGCATCTGCACCAGCATAAAGCCGAATGCTGCATCATTACAAATTGCACCGACATCGCCAATATGGTTGGCCATACGTTCGCGCTCGCACAATATGCCGCGCAGATAACTGGCTCGCTTCGACACAGTAATATTGGAAGCATATTCGCATGCATGGGCAAATGCCCATGCATGGGCGACTGTGCAATCACCGGATACGCGCGCGGCCAGTTTGATGCCCTGTTCTGCCGTGCGACCCTTCATGGCTTTTTCAATACCCTTATGCACAAAGCCGAATCGCGTTTCCATATTCAGAATCTGTTCACCCACCGCCAGAAAGCGGAACTGACCAGGCTCGATAATACCTGCATGCACCGGCCCTACCGGAATTTCATACACCCCTTCACTGCCGCTGTGCAAAAATGGATATTCACCTTCAACATGCTCCATACGCGTATCACGGGCGAATTCTCGCAACAACGGGTGAGCATCATCAGGCCAATGCTCATGTTTCAGCCAGTTGCGTGTGTCGGGCGTGTTGGTTACCGTGATAGCGAACATATCCTGCATATGCCGCTCCATGCGGGATGCCGCGATATAATGTTTGCTGATGGATGGGATCTCGCGCCGGTTTTTGCCCAGCAACGTGCGCAGCAGGGCATGACGATGTTCGGGGTGGGCAAATGACATATAAGCATACATCCCCTCATCCTGTTCATGGCAGCCGCCCTCGGTTGCCCAAACAGCTACAAGGCGCATATCCAGTGAACGTGCGGTTTTTGCTGCCTGTTCCCAATCCAGCATGCGGATTTCCAGACACGGCATATGAGCCGGATGATGATCTTCCAGATAGGTTGTATAGACACCGTGATTACCCAGTTTCTCGGCGAACCATGTATTGGCCGGATGCGTCATACACCGACCCCGCCCAATGAGTCGATCTCCGCCCCAGACATGGCAATCAGCGCCGCTGCCTGATGATACCAGTCGGCCAGGAAGGTGGGAATCGATAGCCCCAGCAACAGCGCCAGCGTCAAATGCACATACACCGGCGACATATTCACATGCACCGGCGTGGCCTGCGCTGCGGTTTCGCCGTAAACCATCGGCTGTACAAAACGGAACAGCCCGGCCATCGCGACCAGCAGCCCTATCAATAGCGGCACGGTTGTCCACGGATACGATTCAAGCGCAGCGGAAAAGATCAGAAATTCACTGATAAACACGCCGAACGGCGGAAACCCGGCAATGGCCGCCACACCAATCAGCAATCCCCAGCCAATACCCGGGTGATGGCGAATCAGACCACGAATTTCGGCCATTTTCTGCGTACCCATGGCCTGGGCAGCATGACCGACGGTAAAGAAAATGGCCGACTTGACCAGCGAATGCACGGTCATATGCAGCAGGGCGGCAAACGTGGCCAGCGGCGTGCCGATACCGAAGGAAAAGGTCATCAACGCCATATGCTCCACCGATGAAAAGGAAAACATGCGTTTGATATCACGCTGTTTGTGCAGGGATAATGCGGCCACAGCCAGCGAGAACAGGCCGAAACCCATCATGATATGACCGGCCATATCCGTTTCGGTCGCGCCGTCCACCAGCATTTTGCAGCGCACCAGCGCATACAGGGCCAGATTGAGCAGCAGGCCGGAGAGTACAGCGGAAACCGGCGTCGGCCCCTCACCATGCGCATCGGGCAACCACGCATGCATCGGCGCCAGGCCGACCTTGGTGCCATAACCGACCATCAGAAAACAGAAGGCGATGCTCATGACCGTCGCATCGAGTTCACCGGCATGTTGCAACAGCGTGGTCCATGTCAGTGCCTCATTGCCATGGCCGAGCACTGACGATGCGGCAAAAAAGATCAGCACCGTGCCGAACAGCGCCAGCGCAATGCCCATGCCGCACAGAATGAAATATTTCCATGCCGCCGCAATCGAAGCCGGGGTGCGATACAGCGATACCAGCAACACAGTGGCCAATGTCGCCAGTTCCAGCGACACCCACAACACGCCGATATTATTGGTCGTGAAGCCCAGCAACATACCGAATTGAAACAACTGATACATGCTGTGATACAAGCGCATGCGGTTGATGTTCACGCGTCCGTTTTCCAGTTCGTGCTGCATATACGGACGTGAGAAAATCGTCGTTGTCATGCCGACAAAAGCCGTCAGCGCCACCAGAAATACATTATAGGCATCCAGATGGAACCAGTTGCCCATGGCATCCACGGCATCGTGACCCACCACCTGCATGGACAACAGGATGCTGAACAGAAACGTGGTCAGGCCGGTCAGGATATTGAGTTTGGCGGCCAGTTCAGGATTGCGGATGATGCCCAACAGCACGCCGCCAATCAGTGGCGACAACAGGGTGGCGATAAACATATTCATGTGTCGTCGTCCTTGTGCACCAGCGATGCATTCATGGCATCCACTTCCATGGAATCGAAGGTGTTTCTGATCTCGAAGAAAAACACGCCGAAAATCAGGGCGGCAATCAATACGTCGAAAGCGATGCCGATTTCGACAATCAACGGCATGCCGTTGGTGGCACCGATAGCGGCAAAAAACAGCGAATTCTCCACCGCCAGAAAACCGATCACCTGCGTAATGGCTTTTTTCCGGGTAATCATCATCAGCATGGCCAGAAACACACAGGCCGTGGCAATGGACATCGAATTGCGCGTCATCAAGGCTGAAATCTGTTCAATGGGATGAATCACATGGAAGGAAAATAGCGTAATAAACAGTGCCAGCAGCATGGTCAATGCCGCATTCATCAGCGGCTCGACTTCGCGGTGCACATGCAATTGCCGAATCACGCGCCATAACAGCCACGGCAATAGCATGCCCTTGAGTAATAGCGCCATTAGCGCTGAAACATACAATTCATCGTGGCCGCTGGAATACGCTACCACGGCAGCTGTAATAGCCAGCAAAATACCTTGTGCGGCAAACCAGTTCAGTACGGAAAGCATGCGATGCTGCGCCAGCAGAGCAAAGGAAATCAACAGCATCAGCGCCGCCAAACCATCAATTAGATGCTGGGTAAATGAGGCGGTCATGTTGTTACCTCCAGCATGTAGTGAGTCAGCATGCCCAGAAATGCCAGCACAAAGGCCGCACTGAGATATTCCGGCACCTCAAACAAGCGCAGCTTGGCCATGCCGGTTTCGGCCAGCGCCAGCAAGATAAATAGCAGCGCCAGTTTCAGCAGCCAGAAGCCCAGCGCCATCAGAAGGCCGGTCGCATCCGCCGTCGCCGCAATGCCCCATGGCACAAACAAATCGACCAGCAAGGTGGCAAACAACACCAGCTTAATCTGCGATGCCCATTCCATCAGGGCCAGGTGACGGCCTGAATATTCCAGCAGCATGGCCTCATGAATCATGGTCAGTTCCAGATGCGTAGTGGGATTATCAATCGGAATACGGCCGTTTTCGGCCACCGCAATCATCACCATAGCAGCCAGCGCAAAGGCAATCGAGGGCTGTATCATTAACGGCGTATTCAGGGTATGGGTAATCATGGTGGTCAGATTGGTACTGTGCGCGCCGAGCGATAACACGAACACGCTCATCAACATAGCCGGTTCGGCCAGTGCCGAAAATGTCATTTCGCGGCTGGCGCCCATGCCACCGAATGCGGTGCCGATATCCATGCCCGCCAGCGCCAGAAAGAATCGCGCCAGCGCCAATAGCGCCACTAGTGCAATCACATCCGCCGTCATCGACAACGGCGTATCCACCAGTAGCGCAGGAATGACGCTTGCGGCCATCACCGTAGCAGTAAACACGATATAAGGTGCAAAGCGGAATACCCATGAGGCGTGTTCCGCCATCACCACTTCCTTGGCGAATAATTTGCGTAAATCACGCCACGGCTGCATCACCCCGGCACCACGGCGATTTTGCAACCGCGCCTTGCAGGTGGAGACAAAGCCCGCCGCGACAGGGGCCAGCAAGACAAGCAGCACCGCCTGCAATATCTGAATCAACGCCGAACTTACCGTTACGCTCATGCAAACACCGCCAGCAACAATAAAATAGTTACAAACGTCCATGCAAGATTGGCGTGGATGCCATGCTGGTGTTGCGTATTAAGCCAGCGCGCCATGGATAAAGTCAACCGACCAATCGGCTGATACAGGTGTTTTACAGCCAAATCGCCAACATGCACGGCATAGCGCACTTTGGAGGTTAGCAGCTTATGAAAGCGGCGTTCCACTTGTATATGCTCTTCCGGCTGCAACACGCCGACAAAAATCCGCCGTAGTGGTTGCGAAAAGCTGGTGGCATTATACTGCATGCGCGCACTCAGATGCGGGTTCCCGCAACTCCACATCACGGAGCGCCGAATGACCTGTCCTTTGGGGTGCAGCCACCAGAAGGCCAGTCCGCCCACCACCAGCATGCCAGTCAAAGCCAATGGCGCCGAATAGGAAGCATGACTCACATCCACCGGCGTCAACCACAACCAGCCGTGGGCATGCACGGAATCTGCTAGCGAAGTGTGCAGCAACATCTGCGGCACTGCATCAATCAGCGGAATAAAGAACACAGGCAACACACCCAGCAGCAGACAGAACAGCGCCGGAATAGCCATGCCGGCCTTCATCCAGCCATCCACTTCTTTAGCATCAGCGGCTACGGAGCTGCGGGCATGGCCGAGAAAGACTACCCCAAACACTTTCACGAAACAGGCTGCCGCCAGTGCACCCGCCAGCGCCAGCATGGCAGCGGAAAACGGTACAATCGCCATCAATAGCGCACCGCCCATTTGCGGTGCCATTAAGGCGGTCTGGAAGGTCAGCCATTCGGACACAAAGCCGTTGAATGGCGGCAATGCCGAAATTGAAACGGCGGCCACCAGAAAACACACGGCAGTTGTCGGCATACGGTGAATCAGGCCGCCCATGGATTCCATATCGCGTGTGCCGGTGCTATGCAGCACAGCGCCTGCGCCCATAAATAGCAGCCCTTTGAAAATGGCATGGTTGATGGTGTGATAAAGTCCGGCAATTAGCCCCAGTGCAGCCAGCATGGGGTGGTCAAAATGAGCCAGCAACATAGCCAGGCCGATACCAATCAGAATGATGCCGATATTTTCCACCGAGTGATAAGCCAGCAACCGCTTCAAATCATGCTGTTGCAGCGCCAGCAATACGCCGGTTACGGCAGATGATGAACCGGCAGCCAGAATCAGCGTACCCCACCACCATTGGAAATCGCCCGGCCCCATTAAATCCCACACCACGCGAATAAAACCGAACACGGCCACTTTGAGCATAATACCGCTCATCAGCGCAGATACATTAGACGGCGCCACCGGATGCGCATCGGGCAACCAACCGTGCAAAGGCACCACGCCAGCCTTGGTGCCAAAGCCGAATCCGGCCAGCAAAAATGCGGCAGAAGCCCAGAAGGGAGAAATAGCAGCATCGCGCATGGCAGAAAATTCAAACGAACCGGAAGCTGCATACAGGGTTGCAAAGCTGCCCAGAATCAATAGTCCGGCCATATGCGCCATGACCAGATAAATAAAGCCGGCCTTGCGATTTTCCAGATGCTGATGCTCATGGGTGACCAGAAAATAGGAAGAGACGCTCATTAATTCCCAGAACAGCATAAAGGCCAGCGCATCACCGGCCAGCACCACGCCCATCATGCCGAGCGCGAACAGCGGCATAAACACCAGCAACGGCGTGATGCGTTGTTCATGGCGCAGATAGCCGTGCGAATAGATAGCGACCGGGAACAATAAAGAACCGATCACCAGCATGAAAAATGAACCCAGTGCATCAAGCTCAACATGCAGCGGCAACCATGGCAGACCCAACGGCAAGGTCATCGCACCACCGCCTGAAATTAAGCCGGCAAAACCGGCAGACATCGCCAACAGCCCGGCTATCGCAAGCAACACACTCAGCGCTGTGCGCTGCATGGTTTGGCCGCGCAACACTAGCGGACTGCATGCCGCCAGCAGCGCCGATGCGCAGGCGACCAGCGCCAGTTGCAGGGAAACGGCGATCATCGCGAACGCACCATCAATAATTCGCAGCAATCATCAAACGGGTTATGCCAGTTATGCGGCTTACGGGCATCATAATACACCGACTGGGTTTCATGCACTTCATATTCGCGACCATTGTGTTCCAGCACAGCACGCCCGCGCCGCGCCCATACAAACACCTGCGCGCTGCTAATGCCATACAATGCCTCATCGAGTTTCCCGCTTGGTTCCAAATGCACCAGCATCGGCTCGAAACCGGCCGGACGATGCTGCGCCGTCAGCGGCACAAAACGACTGCCGCCTTTGAGCGGCACCGCAGTGCGGTCATCAAGTGTGAAAATTTCCACATCCGTATCCTCGACGCTATCAAGAAAAAACGAGGCGACCGTTTTGCCCAACCCATCGGCCAGTTTTTCCAACGTTGCCACTGAAGGTGAGCTCTGCCCGGATTCCAGTTGTGACAACGAAGACGCACTGATTCCCGCCGCGTCCGCCAGCGAACGCTGCGATAAACCTTGTTGTTCGCGCAGGAAACGGATTTTGTCGGAAATATCATTCATGGGGCGAGCATTGTACATAATAATGAACACATGTAAATTATTTTGTTTTATGGATTTATTTGTGTATTCTCGTTTCGTTCTTTGCGGACATGCCTGCGGGCGGCCTGACGTCCGTTCCAATCCTGCTCCTAAGATATCTTTCATGTTTACCCACACAAACGAACACATCCGCGAAGCAAGGCCATGCACCGCTTTCTAATTTATTCTACGCTGACCGACTTTGCACTCTTGAATAACAAAATGACGGATTCTATCATGTTGTTATTCAATCGTTGGGTATTTGCAACGCGACTTACGTCGCTATTCAAGGCCAGGCACCGAAAGTTATCTCTTTTCCCGAATGACGACGGGTTATGATCTGACGAACGCTTCGAGCAAGGTGAAATCACCACTATCTGCCGACCGGAGTGCTGCAATATATCGATCTCTGGACGCTCCGGTATCGATCAAATCTCTTCCTCCCCAACTAAACCGTTCTGAACCCAACACCTTTTCCAGCAATAGATCAGTCATCAATCGTGCATGCCTGCCATTGCCATTTGGGAAAGGGTGAATAAAGACCAACCGATGGTGAAAGCGGGCTGCGATTTCATCCGCCTCAAAGCTCTCGTGTTCAATCCAATACTTCACATCATCACACAACTCCCTAAGGTCAATACCGATCCTCTCTTTCGGCACTCCGATATTCTTATCCGTATTGCGGAAATTCCCTGCCCACTTCCAGACCTTGCCGAACATATTGCGATGCAATCGGCGCATGAACCCCTCATCCAGCATATTTCTTGACCGTGATCGCCATGCCCATGCAGCACCTGCACGGATATTCTCCGCCTCGAAGATGTTCAGTTGTTCACGGGTGCTAATATGGGTCAGGCGAAGCCCCTCGGCCTCATCCGGGTCGAGGGGCGTTGCACCTTCGGGATACTTCATATCCATTGCTTAATCCCACAGGTTCTTTGGCATTTGACGAACCATGTCGGCAACCGTTGCATCCAGCGCCGCTTGCCTCTCTTCAAGCGAAGGCATTTGATCCTCCAGCAGCATTGACTGGGAAGTGTATGCCTGCTCCTTCTCTGCCTTCTTGCGCGCCTGCCGCTCCACCGTGGCTTTCAGGCTATCTCGCGGCACGACGGCATACACGAACTGACAGTCCAGCGCTTCTGCAGCCTGGCGCATACTGTTCAATGTCGCACTGCCATTTACCTCCGCCTTCTCCATGAGCGATATCCGTTGTTTGGTCACGGACATCCGTCGTGCCATTTGCGGCCCGCTCATGCCAAGAGCATCACGGATAGCTCGCAGCCACCCACGCATGGGAGATCGCACCGACTTTAATGATTTAAGTTCTGATAACTGTTGATCTAACTGCTGCATTACCATGTTTTTCATGCCGTCCACCTTTTAGTCAATCAATTAATTGACCACTAATGCGTATAAGTCAATGCATATATTGACTATTAATCATAAATAGTCAATCTTTATATTGACCATCGTGACAAACAGATTCTGTTTGTGTTGCATGAAAGCCTAACCGCCCAAAAGCTCTATGACTGGATGAAGGAGACCTTCTCTGCCCCTAAATAGGTAATGTGCCCCGGATACGATACATCCATGTGTTTCCGTTCAGGCGCGCCTTATTCATTGAGCGTAGGGGACATGAGCGTAGGACTCGCTTCGCGCATTTTCATCACCCACCTTGATTAGCCGACTCACCGTTGAGTGATGCAGGCTAGAGAAATCGGCTATATCTTGCATGGTATATCCATGATCTCGATATGCTTCCCGCATCTCTCTGGAGTTGGCCTCTGAAATCGTCATCACCCAAAATATCCGGGCCATTAAGCGCACTGTATCCGAGAGGCATACGTCACCCGAATCGGGCTGGTATGAGCAAAGCAGGCATGAATGGGTCATCGTCCTGCAAGGTGCGGCCACCATTGTATTTGAAAACGGGGATCAAATACGCCTGCAAGCAGGCGACCATCTCAATATCCCCGCCTTGTGCAAACACAGGGTATTATGGACAGACCCCGGGCAAAAAACCGTCTGACTGGCAGTGCACTACGATTGAGTAAAGCTGGCCCGAATTATTTATCCGCCATGCTCCAGACACCGTTCCAGTCTGATGTCGGCGGGCTCTGGGAAAGCATATCGCAGCGGTTGGCCATCACGAGACCGGTGCCCAGACCATAGCCCTGATAAACCTTCAGAAACAGCTCTTTTGCCGCTGACCACTCGGCATTACAGTAGCAGGCATAAGCCTCTGAATAATACGGTATCGAACTGATTTTAGCCTCGAATCTGGGATCATTATCAACCAGAAGCTCATACAGACTTGTCGGCTCGCGGAAATTTTTTAAACACACCCTGTCGATGAACCGGCAGGCGAATCTCGGATCATCTTTGATGTATTCGGCAGTCTCATGATAGAAACATTCCGAGATCAATATGCGCGCATCGTAGAATTTCGATCGCCCTTCGATGCGCGCCGCTTCATGTACGCCCATGCCAATGGGGTGGTCGCGCTGATCCAGATAATAATACACCATGGCAATATTTCCGATCGTAATGCCAAAGCCGAGATCAATACCCGGCCGGTTGGGGCATGCGCCTGTTGACTCATTATAGCGGCGCATGCGTTCTGTCAGGCGATAGATGTTCTCCATGATATATTTGGTATTATCTTCAGGGAAGATGGCCATCAGGCCATCGCCATAAATTTCAGTGTGCGTATTTTCATGCCCGAGATACAGATATTCGTAAGATGTTTTATGGACATCAAAAAGAAACTGTTCGTAAGTCAGCTCCTGCGAGCCGCTTTCATTCAGGTCACGATAAACACCCTGCTCGAAATTCAACAGAATTTCGGTGGAATCGCGCAAATCACAGAACATAATAATCCGCTTTGATTTTTCAGCAGCCCGTTGAGGGCCGTGTTCGTCCATTACCTGTTCCATGTCCGACAGACTCCTGGGTTTAAGCCGGATTAATGCCGGAAGTGACGAATGCCGGTAAAGACCATGGCAATGCCATGCTCATCGGCTGCCGCAATCACTTCTTCATCGCGAATCGATCCGCCCGGCTGAATCACTGCTGTAGCGCCAGCATCGGCCAGTGCATCAAGGCCGTCACGAAACGGGAAAAATGCATCGGAAGCCACAGCTGAACCCCTGATGGCCTCACCGCCATGATGGGCGGCAATACGGGTGGAGTTCACCCGGTTCATCTGGCCGGCACCCACGCCCAGTGTTGTACCATCCTTGGCAAACACAATGGCATTGGATTTCACATGTTTGGCCACAGACCATGCAAACAGCATATCCATCCATTCCTGCTCAGTCGGGGCGCGGGCCGTGATCACCTTGCAATCATCACGCTTCAGCATATGGGCATCACGGTCCTGCACCAGCAGGCCACCGTTCACCCGTTTGAATTCGAGCCCGCCAGCCACCGGCTCAACCGAAGGAGCCAGCATCAGGCGCAGGTTTTTGCGTTTAGCCAATACCGCACGTGCGCCATCGGAAAAACCGGGCGCAATCACCACTTCCATAAAGGTTTCGGCAATCAGTTTCGCCGTGGCCTCGGTCAGTTCGCGACTGAAGGCCGCAATACCACCGAAAGCCGATACCGAATCGGCCGCGCGGGCACGCTCGTAAATCTCGGCCTGCGTGCCGCCGCCCATGGCCACACCGCACGGATTGGCATGTTTGACAATCACTACCGCTTCGTCATTCAGATCGCGCACCAGTGCAAAGGCCGCATCGGAATCGGCGATATTATTGTAGGAAATCGCCTTGCCCTGCAGCACCGGACAATCGGCCAGCGACAGACCGGAATCTTCAGGATCGGCATAAAAAGCACCGGACTGGTGCGGATTCTCACCGTAACGCAGTGCATCGGCAGTCTTGATGAACTGGCGGGTGAAAATATCTGGGAATGCGCGTTTCGAACCATCGGCATTCAGGGCCGAAAAATGGTTGGCAATGGCACCGTCGTAAGCTGCTGTATGGGCAAAGGCTTTCACAGCCAGTGCACGGCGTTTGTTTTCATCCAGCGTATCAGCTGCCATGGATTCCAGTACCATGGCGTAATCGGATGGATCGACCACGATGGTCACGAATTTATGGTTTTTGGCCGAGGCGCGTACCATGCATGGGCCACCGATATCGATATTTTCAATCGCATCCTCAATCGTACAGCCTTCTTTAGCGACAGCTTCACGGAACGGGTAGAGATTCACACAAACCAAATCAATCCGCTCAATATTGTGTTCGGCCATCGAAGCCAGATCGCCTGCATTATCACGGCGGGCCAGAATGCCGCCATGCACTTTCGGGTTCAGCGTTTTGACGCGCCCGTCCATCATCTCGGGAAAACCGGTGTAATCGGAGACATCACGACATGCGATGCCGGCTTCGCGCAACAGTTTCGCCGTACCGCCCGTGGATAAAATCTTCACGCCTTGCTCCGCCAATGCTTTGGCAAATTCGGTTACGCCTGTTTTGTCTGAAACGCTGATCAGTGCCTGTTGGATAGAAGCCATGAGGGTTACTCCGCTAATATTGATATGAAAAGGGAGCGGCAAGCTACGCGTTGATAGGTTGTGCGCAACCTAACTGTTCGCAGCCAAATCGTGCCGCTCACAAGGGGAAGAGCCGACATCAACGCGGAAAGGGCGCTAAAGCGCCCTTTCCGATGATCCGATTCCGATTGAACTGTTTACAGCGTCTTCAGATAGGCAATCAAGTCCGCTTGTTTTCCTGCATCACAAATACGCTGAGGCGGCATTTTCGTTTTGGCCGAAGAATCTCCAGACAGTGATTTCACAGCCTTTTTGGAATCACACACCCATAGCGCCAGATTTTTTTCATCCCAGACCCAGCCGCTAGCAGCCAGTGATGCGCTGTATTTCATACCCGGCATAACACCCGCCTTGCGACCGAATATGCCTTTCAGACCCGGCCCGACCTTCTTTTTGGCCGTAAAGTTATGGCATGTCTTGCATTTTTTTGAGGCCACCTTGCCTTTGATGGCATCGCCTGCTGCAGTCGGGGATGTCACCACAACAGGTGCGGCAGCGGACTTTTCAGGTACGACAGGTTTCGTCACTGAAGTCGAACCTGTAGCAACGGATGTGCTCGCTTTCTTCGCCTGGGTTGTCGCGGCTACCTGATGTTGTACTGCCCCGGCTGTTGCAGCAGATGCCGTTGTTTTGGTTTTACCAGCCAGATCGGAAGCTGTTGCAGCAGCACCGGTCTTGGCCTGGGCCATCGACTGCTGGACTGTAGCCGCCACACTGCTTTTTTCCGGTTTGGTAACGGCAACCGTGTCTGTTGCTTCAACTTTTGGCGCCTTGCTTTCCGCCGTAGCTTGATCGACTGACTCTGATGGATTCGCCGGAGTTTCTGATGAAGAGATATCAGCCTGTGCAGGCACAACTGCCTGTGCATTATGTTCAGGCACCGCAGGCATGCTTGCCTGCTGCGGTGCCGTATTATCCTGACAGGCGGCAAGCGCTAACGATGCCAGTAATATCATCCAAGTATTTTTTTTCATATTCGGCCTCCCCTGTGAATCATGCAGGTCATTTGAACCAACGCTGCAGAGCACACTACAGCAGCGCAACCGTACAGGCCAGATAGTTACGCGATCATCAATGCAAGATTTATACCTGTGGCAAGGTCCGACAACAAAAAAAGGCCCCCCGAGGGCGGCCTTTTTATCGTTCGTGTTTTTTGCGTGATTCTGATTAGGTGCACCCCGAAATCATGGGGCGCAACCAGGCAGATTACGCCGCTTCGTCTTCAATACTTGCAGTCTCGCCTTCACCGCTGTCATCGATAATTTGAGTCAGCTCTTCCAGCACCTCAACATTCGGAGCTGCTTCAACGGATGAATCGTCCGCTTCTTCAGCTTCCGGTTTCGGTGCATTTCGAGCGGCAAGACCGGTCCCGGCCGGCAGCAAGCGCCCAAGAATCACATTCTCTTTCAGACCCATCAACCAGTCGACCTTGCCGGCCAAAGCCGCTTCGGTGATCACACGGGTAGTTTCCTGGAAGGATGCAGCTGAAATAAACGATTCCGTACTCAACGAAGACTTGGTGATGCCCAACAGGATCGGTTCAAATGTCGCCGGAACCTTGCCTTCGGCTACAAGTTTGCGGTTGGCCTCCAGTACATGCTTGCGAATCGGCTGTTCATCCGCCACATATGCTGACTGCCCCGGATCAATAATCTGAACCTTACGCATCATCTGACGAGCAATTACTTCTATATGCTTATCGTTGATTTTCACGCCCTGCAAACGATAGACCTCCTGAATTTCATCAGTCAGGTAGTTGGCCAATGCTTCAACACCAAGCACCTTCAGAATATCCTGCGGTGCCGGAGAACCTTCCATCAGGCGCTCACCACGACGTACGCGGTCACCTTCCTGAACCAGAATCTGCGAACCCTTTGGAATCTGATATTCCAACTGATCGGCCCCATCTGACGGATTCACATATACACGGCGCTTACCGCGAATATCCTTACCGAAGGAGATCACACCATCAGCACCGGCAATAAATGCCAGATTTTTCGGTTTGCGTGCTTCAAACAACTCGACTACGCGTGGCAGACCGCCGGTAATATCCTTGGTCTTGCCTGCTTCCCGTGGAATGCGTGCCAGTACTTCACCCGCTTTTACTTCTGTTTCGTTATCCACATTCATAATAGCGCCCGGAGACAGAAAGTAACGTGCCGGAGTATTGGTACGAGCCAGTACAATCGGATCACCATCCGGAACTTTCGGGTCTACCAGATGAATTTGAGGACGCAGCGCATCCTTGCGCGTTGCATCCTGCTGTGTCACCACACGACTGGACAGCCCGGTCACTTCATCAGACTGCTCGCGCATGGTGATACCTTCTTCAAGATCGACAAAACGAATGCGCCCATCAGTTTCAGCAATCAGCGGCATGGTATACGGATCCCATTCGGCCAATTTTTCACCAACCTTGATTTTGGTGCCGCCCTTAACCAGCAGATGTGCACCATACGGGATACGGTGGCGTTCCATCTCCTTGCCCTTGCCATCGTTGATCACTACCTCGGTATGACGATTAATAACAATCTCGGAACCATACGTGTCGGTTACCGTGATCGCCTCTTCCAGCGAGGCTATGCCACCGAATTTCGCTTCCACATGCGCCTGCTCGGCAGATCGGGAGGCTGTACCCCCGACATGGAATGTACGCATGGTCAGCTGTGTTCCCGGTTCCCCAATAGACTGGGCGGCGATTACACCGACTGTTTCACCGATGCCTACAGGTGTACCATGGCCCAGATCACGGCCGTAGCAGTTGGCACAGACGCCTTCTTCCGCTTCACAGGTCAGCACGGAACGGATGCGGACCACTTCAATACCGGCCGCATCAATCTTTTCAGCCAGTTCTTCATTGACCATGGCACCGGCCGGAGCAATTTCGACACCGGAAATCGGATCGACAGCGCTTGCCTGCAATACACGGCCCAGCACACGCTCATACAAAGGCTCAATCACTTCGCCACCCTCAACCAGCGCAGTCAGGGTGACGCCGCTGTCGGTGCCGCAATCCTGCTCGCGAACCACCGCATCCTGTGCCACATCTACCAGCCGGCGAGTCAGATAACCGGAGTTTGCGGTCTTCAATGCTGTATCAGCCAGGCCCTTACGAGCACCATGGGTTGAGATAAAGTATTGCAGAATGGTTAACCCTTCGCGGAAGTTGGCGGTAATCGGAGTTTCAATAATCGAACCGTCCGGCTTGGCCATCAGACCACGCATACCAGCCAACTGACGAATCTGCTGGGCCGAACCACGCGCGCCGGAATCGGCCATCATATATACCGGGTTGAAGGTTTTGGTCTCTTCTGCTTGTGAACCGTCAGCACTGGTCAATTCTTCGGTGGAAAGGTTATCCATCATGGCCCGTGCCACTTTTTCAGTGGTATGCGTCCACAAGTCGACCACTTTGTTATAGCGCTCGCCCGCCGTAATCAGACCATCGGCGTACTGCTTCTGAACCTTGGCGACTTCGGCTTCGGTAGCTGCGACTGTCGGTACCTTGCTGTCCGGAACCACCACATCACCGAGTGCAAATGAAGCACCTGATTTGGTTGCGTAAGTATAACCTAATACTTTCAGACGATCTGCCAGCAGTACTGTTGCCTTGTTGCCTGCCACGCGATAACAATCCTCAATCAGATTAGCTACATCCTTCTTGGTTAATTCACGATTGATGCATGAAAAAGACATTTCGTCCGGCAAAATCGTGGACAGGATTGCTCGACCAACCGTGGTGTTTTCACGTTTTCCACGGATACGACAGATGATACGACTGTGCAACTCGGCAACACCTGCATCCATGGCCCGCAATGCCTCTTCCGGTGAAGAAAATACCATGCCTTCGCCCACACCAAACGGACGTTCGCGGGTCAGATAATAGATCCCCAAAACCATGTCCTGGGTCGGCACAATGACCGGCTTGCCTGTCGCCGGCGACAGGATATTGTTGGTCGACATCATCAGCGCACGTGTTTCAGTCTGTGCTTCAACCGACAGCGGCACATGGACGGCCATCTGGTCACCGTCAAAGTCGGCGTTAAATGCAGTACAAACCAGCGGATGCAGGCGAATCGCCTTGCCTTCCACCAATACCGGTTCAAAAGCCTGAATACCGAGTCTGTGCAGGGTTGGCGCACGATTCAGCATAACCGGATGCTGATGAATCACTTCGGCCAGAATATCCCAGACTTCGGGGATGCCCTGCTCGACCAGCTTTTTAGCTGCCTTAATGGTATTGGCCAGACCACGCAGTTCCAGTTTGTTGTAGATAAACGGCTTGAATAACTCCAGAGCCATTTTCTTGGGCAACCCGCACTGATGCAATTTCAGATCAGGGCCAACCACAATCACGGAACGGCCGGAATAGTCCACACGTTTTCCGAGCAGGTTCTGACGGAAACGCCCCTGCTTACCTTTGATCACATTGGACAGGGATTTCAGCGGACGACGGTTATTGCCTGTGATTGGCTTGCTGCGACGATCGTTATCGAACAATGCATCAACAGATTCCTGCAACATGCGTTTTTCGTTGCGGGTAATGATCTCCGGCGCATTCAGTTCCAATAAACGCTTCAGGCGATTGTTACGGTTGATCACGCGACGATACAAATCATTCAGATCAGACGTGGCAAAACGACCGCCATCCAAGGGCACCAACGGACGGATTTCCGGTGGTAATACCGGAATCACATTCAGCACCATCCACTCAGGATGGTTACCGGAACCCAGCATAGCTTCAACGGTCGACAAGCGCTTGGTCAGTTTGGTCAATTTGGTTACAGCCTTGGTAGCACCAATCTGGGCACGCAATGACTGGCGCTCCTCTTCCAGGTCAATATTTTTCAACATTTCCTGTAGAGCTTCGGCCCCCATGCTAGCACGGAATTCTTCGCCGTACTCTTCGAATGCCTCGATATACTCTTCTTCAGTCAAAATCTGGAATTGCTCCAGACTGGTCAAACCCGGATCGAGCACGATGTAGGACTCGAAATAGAGAACTCGCTCCAGCTCTTTCAGGGTTTTATCAAGCAGCAGCCCGATGCGGGACGGCAGGCTCTTCAGGAACCAGATGTGGGCGACCGGTGCCGCCAGGTCGATATGGCCCATGCGCTCACGACGCACCTTGGACTGGATGACTTCCACTGAACATTTTTCACACACCACGCCGCGATGTTTCAGCCGTTTGTACTTACCGCACAGACATTCGTAATCCTTAATCGGGCCAAATATTTTGGCGCAGAACAGACCATCCCGCTCCGGCTTGAAGGTGCGATAGTTAATGGTTTCCGGCTTCTTAACCTCGCCATATGACCAGGAACGAATCTTTTCCGGACTGGCAAGTCCAACACGCAGACCATCGAAATCCTCGATGCTGGACGGCTTCTGGAACATTCTAAGCAGTTCTTGCATGGCTTATTCTCCTTCGTTCTTGGATGGGCGCTTGACCATAGCCAGATCAATACCCAGAGCATTCAATTCCTTGGTCATGACGTTGAAAGATTCAGGAATTCCTGCATCAAAGGTCATATCCCCGCGTACAATCGACTCATACATTTTGGTACGTCCCTGCACATCATCCGACTTCACAGTAAGCATTTCCTGCAGCGTATAAGCAGCGCCATAAGCTTCCAGCGCCCACACTTCCATTTCGCCGAAACGTTGTCCGCCGAACTGAGCCTTACCACCCAGTGGCTGCTGCGTAACCAGTGAATACGGCCCGGTAGAACGTGCATGAATTTTCTCATCCACCAGATGATGCAGTTTCAGAATATACATATGACCAATAGTAACCGGGCGATCAAATGCCTCCCCGGTTCGACCATCATACAATGTCGTCTGGCCAGACTCCGGAATATCGGCCAGCTTCAGCATCCGTTTGATATGCTCTTCTTTGGCACCATCGAATACCGGGGTAGCAATCGGAACACCCCCCTTGAGGTTGGACGCCAGCTCAAACAAGGCAGCGTCATCCATGCCCTTGATATCACCGCATGCCGCTTCATCTTCCTCATATGCCTCAAGCAGGAACCCTTTGACCTCATCTGAGGCAGCGTCGCGCTGTAGCATGGCATCAATCTTTTTGCCCAGCGCACTGGCTGCCCAGCCCATATGGATTTCAAAGATTTGCCCAATATTCATACGGGATGGTACACCCAGAGGGTTCAAGCAAATATCTACCGGCGTACCATCTTCGGTATATGGCATATCCTCTTCCGGCACGATGATTGAAATCACGCCCTTGTTACCATGGCGGCCGGCCATCTTGTCGCCCGGCTGCAATTTACGCTTCACCGCCACAAACACCTTGACCACCTTGATCACACCCGGCTTCAATTCAGAGCCTTCGCGCACCTTGGCCACTTTTTCTTCAAAGCGGGATTCCAGCTTGGCACGCTCCTTATCCATGGACTCATGGATTTCTGCCAAACGTTCATTGATTGTATTATCGTCAACTGAAACACTGGCGAGATCACGCAGACTCAATGCCTCGATATGCTCAGCCCAGATAGTTTCACCCTTCTTCAAACCCTTGAACTGGGCGGCAGTCCGCCCTACCAGCAGCGCATGCAAGCGACTGGTTGCATTGGTTTCGAGAATACGGCGCTCATCTTCCTTATCACTGTAGAGCTGTTCGATGGACATTTCTTCAATCGCCTTGGCGCGATCATCCTTCTCATCACCACGGCGGGTAAAGACCTGTACATCAACAACGACACCCTCTTCACCCGGTTTGACACGCATGGAGGTATCACGCACATCCGATGCCTTCTCACCAAAAATCGCACGCAACAATTTTTCTTCCGGAGAAAGCTGGGTTTCACCTTTCGGCGTGATTTTGCCAACCAGAATATCACCCTGCTTCACTTCAGCACCAATATAGGCAACGCCACAATCGTCCAGATGACGCAGTGCATCTTCGCCTACATTCGGAATATCGCGGGTGATCTCTTCCTCACCCAGTTTGGTATCACGTGCAACGGCTTCGAACTCTTCAATATGAATCGAGGTATAGACATCTTCCTTGACCAGCTTCTCGGAGATCACAATCGCATCCTCGAAGTTGTAGCCCCGCCATGGCATAAGCGCGACCAGCGCATTACGCCCCAATGCCAACTCACCCAGATCAGTAGAAGGACCATCAGCAATGATATCGCCATTGACAACCTTTTCGCCCATCTTCACCAGCGGGCGCTGATTAAAACAGGTGTTCTGATTGGAACGGCGATATTTGAACAGGCGGTAGATATCCACACCCGGCTCACCTTCAACCTGCTCATCATCATTCACGCGCACAACAATACGACTGCCGTCAACGCGTTCGACAACACCGCCACGACGTGCAACCTGAGATACACCCGAGTCACGTGCCAAAGGTGCTTCCATACCGGTTCCCACCAGTGGCTTCTCGGATCGAAGTAATGGAACCGCCTGACGCTGCATGTTCGAGCCCATCAGTGCACGGTTGGCATCATCGTGCTCAAGAAACGGAATCAGACCGGCACAAACGGATACTACCTGCGACGGCGAAACGTCCATGTAGTTGATATCTTCCGATGCCGCCATAATGAATTCGCCGCCCTGACGACACTGCACCAGATCAGCAACAAATTTACCACTCTCATCCACTTTAGCGTTGGCCTGTGCAATGACCGGCATGCTTTCATCAATCGCAGAAAGATACTCAACTTCATCAGTCAACTTGCCATCGATCACTTTGCGATAAGGCGATTCGATAAAACCGAAATCATTCACCTTGGCATAGGTAGCCAGCGAATTGATCAGGCCGATATTCGGTCCTTCCGGAGTTTCAATCGGACAAAGGCGCCCATAATGGGTTGGATGCACGTCTCGCACTTCAAATCCAGCGCGCTCGCGCGACAAGCCGCCGGGGCCCAGGGCAGAAAGGCGACGCTTGTGCGTCACTTCAGACAGTGGATTGGTCTGATCCATAAACTGGGACAGTTGTGAGGAACCAAAGAACTCTTTCACCGACGCAATCAACGGTTTTGCATTCACCACATCCGACGGCATCATTTCAGTAAGATCGCCGGAGCTCAAACGTTCTCGGATGGCACGTTCCATGCGAATCAGGCCAACACGAATCTGATTTTCCAGCAACTCACCCACGGAACGAAGGCGACGATTGCCCAAATGGTCGATATCGTCCACTTCTCCGATTCCGTCGCGCAGCGACAGCAAGGTATCCAGAGTCATCAGGATGTCTTCAACACGCAGCGTGCCCTGGTCCAGAGGCACATCTTCATCACTGATATCCAGACGGCTGTTTAACTTCATACGACCAACACGAGACAGATCATAACGTGCTTTATCATAAAACAGCGACTCAAACAGCGCTCGGGCGGTCTCCACTGTGGGTGGTTCGCCAGGGCGCATCATGCGATAAATTTCCACTCGTGCTTCTTCACGCGACTGCACCATATCGAGACGCAACGTATCGGCCAGCCAGGGACCGCGTACCGACGCATCGATCAACAGACAATCAAACTGCTTGACCCCTGCACCCTGCAGCGCAGAAATGGACTCTTCGGTCAATTCCTGATTATGGTCGACCAGAATTTCGCCTCCATCAAGCAGGACAGGTTCGGCAGCCACCTCGCCAATAACCGTTTCAACAGGAACATCAATCCATTTCACCTCGGCTTCCGTTAAACGTTTTATAGCCAGTTTGGTGAATTTTTTACCTTCGACAACGATATTCTTATTGCCAATTTTGATTGTCGTAACTGCTCGCGTACCAACAAACTTTTCAGGTTCAAACTTGATCTGGATTCCCTTTTTGTAAAAGCGATAGGTACGACGCTGATAAAAACGATCCAGAATATCCTGTGTGGAAAGACCCAGTGCCTTCAGTAGAATTCCCGTCGGCATCTTGCGACGCAGATCGATCCGGAAATTCACCTTATCCTTGGCATCGAATTCAAAATCCAGCCATGAGCCGCGATAGGGAATGACCCGCGCCTTGAACAGAAACTTGCCGGAAGCATGGGTTTTGCCTTTGTCATGATCAAAGAACACACCCGGAGAACGGTGCATCTGGGAAACAATGGCACGCTCGGTCCCATTGATAATGAACGAACCGAATTCGGTCATATTTGGGATTTCACCCATATATACCGATTGATCGCGCACCTCGCGCACTTTACGATTCTTTCGTGAATGGCCATCAGACTCAAAAATTTTCAGCCGAAGTTTTACTTTTACCGGCAGGGCATAGGTCAGGTCGCGGCGACGACACTCATCCAGATCATAACGTGGCGGACTGTATTCCAGCCCTTCAAATGCCAGTTCCGCATTACCGGCATAATCACGCACCGGAAATACAGACTGGAATACGGTTGACAGGCGTGCTTCATTGACCGCCTCACCGTAACCTACAAACTCGTGGTAGGATTCAGTCTGCAACGACAGCATATTAGGCATGCTGATCGGAGACTTAATGGTGCCGAAATTCTTACGGATACGTTTCAGTGATGCTTGTTTGGCCATGATACCCTCGAACGGTGAACTGATTTTAAAAAACTGTTAAACGCGAAAAAGCCAAGCCCCGGTGGCAAACACCACCGGGGATTAACCTGTTTCAATTAAACGTGGAAACGAAACAAACGAATAGGGCTTACTTCAGCTCTACAGATGCGCCTGCTGCTTCCAGTTTACCCTTGATATCTTCAGCTTCATCCTTAGATACGCCTTCCTTGACGTTGCCTGGTGCGCCGTCAACCACTGCCTTGGCCTCTTTCAAGCCCAGACCAGTGATTTCACGTACTGCCTTGATCACCTGAATCTTCTTGTCGCCTGCGCTTGTCAGAACAACATTGAATTCAGTCTGCTCTTCAGCAGCAGCTTCGCCGCCAGCTGCAGCAGGACCAGCAGCCACTGCTACAGGTGCAGCAGCAGATACGCCGAACTTGTCTTCCAGGGCTGTAACCAGCTCTGAGAGTTCCAATACGGTCATGGTTTCGATTGCTTCGATTAATTCATCTTTTGTGATTGCCATTTTGTTTAGCTCCTCTTGCTATTAAGTTTAAAAAGTATTCGTGATAAATGATTATAAGTTACGCGTATATCGCTTCGCTTATGCTGTTTCTTTCTGGTCGCGAATAGCTGCCAGTGTGCGGACGAAGGATGCAGGTACTTCTGCCAATGTACGGACGAATCCGGAAATTGGTGACTGCATGCTTCCCAGCATTTTGGCGAGCAAAACTTCGCGTGACGGCAGACTGGCCAGTGCTTTAATGCCGGACACATCCACTGCCTTACCATCGAGAACACCACCTTTGACATCGAGCGCTTCATGCTTTTTGGCGAATTCGGAGATGGCTTTGGCCATACCTACCGGATCTTTACCATATGCAATTGCGACCGGGCCGGTGAACAACTCTGTTGCTGCTGTAAAATCCGTACCTTCAGCAGCGCGGCGAGCCAAAGTATTCTTGACTACCTGTAGTGACACGTCTGCTTCATGCAGACTACGGCGCAGGTCTCCCATTTCGGAAACCGTCAGACCGCGATAGTGCGTCACCACACCTGCTGTTGATTCGGACCAGGCAGCGTGAAGTTCTTCGACAATGCGTTGTTTGTCATTTTTATTCACATTTACCCCCTTGCTTTTCGACCCGCGCAAGTGAGCTTGCACTCCATCTATTGCTGGAAGGATTGCTCCAATTAAGCTTTGCTCGTTCGAGCTCGGCTCCTGCAGTCTTGGACGGATCGTTTTTTTCGATAATCCTTCGCCTGTTACCAGCCTCAGTTATATCGATTCATTGTGCACCCGTAGGCGCGGCCAGCTTATGCCGGCCAAACTTGTTTACCCTTTACAGGGTAGTTTCATCCACGCGAATGCCAGCACCCATGGTGGATGAGATTGACATTTTCTGCATGTAGCGGCCTTTCGATGATGCAGGCTTCATGCGATTCAGATCTCCCAGCAGAGACTCAATATTCTCATTGAGCTTGACTGCATCAAACGAGCGGCGACCAACCGGCGCATGAATCACACCGCCTTTGTCTACGCGCACTTCAATCTGACCGGCTTTGATCGCCGTCACGGCCTTGGTCACATCCATAGTTACTGTGCCCAGTTTCGGATTCGGCATAAGACCACGCGGGCCCAAGACACGGCCCAGACGGCCAACCTGCGCCATCATATCCGGCGTCGCCACCACACGATCAAAGTCCATAAATCCATCCTGCACTTTTGCCACCAGATCATCAGCACCAACAAAATCTGCTCCGGCTGCTTCGGCCTCTTCGGCCTTCGCACCCTTGGCGAACACAGCTACACGGACGGTTTTACCCGTACCATTGGGCAACGAAATAGAGCCACGAACCATCTGATCGGCATGACGTGGATCAACACCAAGCTTGATTGCCACATCAATCGATTCATCAAATTTCGTGCCCGGCTGCGCCAATAGCGCGTCCACAGCATCTTTAACATTAACCGCCTGCGCCGGAACGGCTGCGAGGCTTGCTTTCATACGTTTGGTTACTTTTGCCATCGTTATCCCCTTAGCCTTCGACTTCCAGACCCATGGAGCGGGCGGTGCCTTCAATGATTTTCATGCCAGCGTCAATATCGTAACAGTTCAGATCAGGCATTTTTGTTTCAACAATCTCACGAATCTGAGCGCTGGTAACTTTACCGACCTTTTTCTTATTCGGTTCACCACTGCCTTTCTTCAAATTCGCGGCCTTCAGCAGCAGTACAGATGCAGGCGGGGTTTTAATGATGAAATCAAAGGAACGATCCGCATACACGCTAATCACAACCGGCAGTGTCAGACCTTTTTCCATTTCCTGCGTCCTGGCGTTGAACGCCTTACAGAATTCCATGATATTCACACCAGCCTGACCTAGAGCCGGACCTACTGGTGGAGCAGGATTTGCAGAGCCCGCAGGCACCTGCAATTTCACGATTTTATCGAGTTTCTTTGCCATTTATATCTCCAACCGGTTCCGGGCCTCTTGCCGTTCACCTTTATTCGCATGCCAGTATCTCTGGCACTGCTCCCGCATTCACAGTATTTGCGGTAATCCCTCACTCCTGTGAAGGGTCTGGTTTTAATCAGATAGGGGCTAGCCCCTATCCTTTTTCAACCTGTATATATTCCAGTTCGACTGGAGTCGGGCGACCAAAAATAGATACGCTCACCTTTAGCTTGGCTTTGTCTTCCATCACTTCTTCAACCACGCCGTTAAAGGATGCAAACGGGCCATCAATCACGCGTACAGCCTCACCCACATCGAACATCACCTTCGGTTTAGGTCTTTCAATGCCTTCTTCAATCTGGTGTACCAGCGCATCCACTTCACGCTGAGGCATCGGACGCGGCTTGCCTCCGGAACCTAAAAAACCACTGACCTGACGCGTGTCCTTGACGACATGCCAGGTTTCATCGTTCATTTCCATCTGGACAAGCACATAACCGGGGAAGAATTTGCGTTGCGACGTTACTTTCTGGCCGTCTTTCAGTTCAACCACCTCTTCACGGGGCACCATAATCTCGCCGAACTTGTCGCCGAGACCTGCACGCTCGATATTCTCTCGCAGCATTTTCTCAACCTTGTCTTCAAAGTTGGAGTAAACCTGCACTGCGTACCATTGCATCGCCATCAGATCACCTTCTGTACGAGCCAACTCAGGCTGGAGTCAATCAGCCAAAGAAACAGGGCGATAAAAATCACCATGACAAACACCATCAGCGTTGCCTGTATCGTTTCTTTACGCTCCGGCCATGTCACCTTTTTGGCTTCGACCTTCACTTCATTCATGAATTTCTGCATGTCTCCGACACGACTCATAATTCAGCTCCTATTTATACCTTACACATCTCGAAACAGTCTGGCAGGCCAGGAGGGGATCGAACCCCCAACCCCCGGTTTTGGAGACCGGTGCTCTACCAATTGAGCTACTGGCCTATCCGGCTTATTTGCCGATTTTTGTTTCCTTGTGTGCGGTATGCTTACGACAAGAGCTGCAGTATTTATTCAATACCAGTTTATCTGTCATCGTACGCTTGTTTTTATCTGTCGTGTAGTTACGGCGTTTGCACTCTTCACATGCCAAAGCAAGCAGTTCACGCATTTCCTATTCTCCAGTGACGGCAAAGCGGCAGCAGGAAAACCTGCCGCCGCTGCACGTTATCTTTATTACTATTACTTACTAATGTCGGTAACGACGCCAGCGCCGACCGTACGACCACCTTCGCGGATGGCGAAACGAAGTTCCTTATCCATCGCGATCGGTGTGATCAGCTCAACATCCATCGAGACGTTGTCGCCTGGCATTACCATTTCTGTGCCTTCAGGCAGTGTAACCGAACCGGTCACGTCAGTCGTACGAAAGTAAAACTGTGGACGATAACCATTGAAGAACGGCGTATGACGACCACCTTCTTCCTTGTTCAGAATATAGGCTTCAGCCTTGAAGGTAGTGTGCGGCGTGATTGAACCCGGCTTGGCCAGTACCTGACCACGCTCAACATCTTCACGCTTGGTGCCACGCAGAAGTACGCCAACGTTATCGCCTGCTTCACCCTGATCCAGCAACTTGCGGAACATTTCTACACCGGTACAGGTCGTCACAACCGTATCTTTAATACCAACGATTTCGATTTCTTCACCGACTTTAATCACACCCTGCTCAACACGACCGGTTACAACAGTACCGCGACCGGAAATGGAGA
>CAZBEN010000005.1:0-38732 GCA_964490955.1 uncultured Zetaproteobacteria bacterium
GAACAGTACACCTGATTTCCTGTCCGACGACATCATCGACATCCATGACAATCAGGCCGTCATTAAGCAGTAAACGTGCGCCCGTCTCTACATCGTCGACTAACTCTTTATAAGTCAGTCCGACGCGTTCGTCATCGCCGTCATCCAGACCCAGATTGCCATCAATAATATATTTCTGGCCGGGTTCAAGAAACGTCTTGCCGGTTTTATATTTGCCGATACGAATTTTCGGACCCTGCATATCTGCCAGGATACCTACGCAAACGCCATGTTTTTTGGCGGTGGCACGCACATTTTCAGCGCGCTGGCGATGTTCGTCAGCAGTGCCATGCGAGAAATTCAGACGCACGACATTCACGCCGGCACCGATTAACTGGTTCAACACCTCCGGCGCTTCGGAGGCGGGACCTAATGTTGCTACAATTTTGGTTCTACGAAATTCTTGAGTCACTTAAGCTGCACGCCCCTCTAGCATGGCAACCGCTGGCAGTTTCTTGCCTTCCAGGAATTCCAGAAACGCGCCGCCGCCGGTTGAGATGTAAGATACCTTGTCGGAAATGCCATATTTGGCTACTGCAGCCAGTGTGTCGCCACCGCCGGCAATGGAGAATGCATCAGAATCGGCAATGGCCAGAGAAATTGCCTTGGTGCCTTCTCCGAACTGATCGAATTCAAATACGCCGACAGGCCCGTTCCAGACGATGGTGCCGGCATTTTTCAGAATGTCAGCCAGAGCTGCTGCTGAATCAGGGCCGATATCAAAAATCATATCGTCATCCAGCGTGTCGTCCGCACTTTTCAGCGTGGCTGCAGCCGTAGGAGCGAACTCTTTGGCGCAAACCACATCGGTCGGCACAGGGATGGAGCCGCCACGCGCTTCAGCATCAGCAGTCAATTTCTTGCAGGTGTCTACCAGATCAGCTTCATACAGGGATTTGCCAACCGGCTTGCCTGCTGCGGCAATAAATGTATTGGCGATACCGCCGCCTACAACCAATTGATCTACAATTTTGGACAGAGATTCCAGAACAGTCAGCTTGGTCGATACTTTGGAACCGCCAACAATGGCTACCATTGGACGCGCCGGATTATCGAGCGCGCTACCAAGAGCTTCGAGTTCTGCTGCAAGCAACGGGCCTGCGCATGCTGTCGGTGCGAATTTGCCAGCGCCATGCGTGGATGCCTGAGCGCGATGGGCGGTGCCGAATGCATCCATCACATACACATCACACAGCGATGCATACTGTTTGGACAGGGTTTCGTCGTTCTTCTTTTCGCCAACATTGAAACGGATATTTTCCAGCAAGACCAATTCGCCATCAGCCAGTTCCGGCGCATTGTCCAGGTAATCCTTGACCAGACGGACTTCCTTGCCAAGCACCTTGGAAAGGTGACGTGCAACAGGCGCAAGAGAGAATTTCTCTTCATACTCACCTTCAGTCGGACGGCCCAGATGGCAACATACCTGTACTTTGGCACCGGCTGCGATTGCCGCCTGCATGGTCGGCAGGCTGGCCTGGATGCGGGTATCGTCGCCGACCTCGCCATCAACAATAGGTACATTCAGGTCTTCGCGAATCAGTACGCGTTTTCCCTTGAGATCCAGATCGGTCATTTTAATTACAGACATCAGCTACTCCTTGGAATGATGAATGGCACACGATTGTCACAAAGCATGACAGTATGATGACATTCTTGGTTTTGAATTATTGCGAACGCTTGTCGCTGCCAGTCTGTCTGAAACAAACGGGCAATGACAAACGTGGGAGCGCCTTTTATTAAAAAAGAGCTCCCACGCATGGTTTTTAGCTGGCGATGTGACTCAATACGCGCAGCATGTTGCAGGTATAGCCATATTCGTTGTCATAGAATGCAACGATTTTGACGAAAGTGCTGTCGATTGCGATACCGGCAGTCGCGTCAAAGATGGATGGGTGAGAATCACCACGGAAGTCAGTGGAAACCACTTTCTCGTCGGTGAAGCCCAGCACGCCGGCCATGTCGCCTTCGGAAGCAGCCTTCATGGCTGTAACAATACCCTCGTATGACGTCTCTTTTTCCAGTTCCACAGTCAAGTCAACCACGGACACATCAGATGTCGGTACGCGGAATGCCATGCCCGTCAGTTTACCGTTCAGGGAAGGAATGACCTTGCCCACAGCCTTGGCTGCGCCGGTAGAAGACGGGATGATGTTTTCCAGAATACCGCGACCGCCGCGCCAATCTTTATTGGACGGGCCATCCACTGTTTTCTGGGTGGCTGTTGCAGCATGAACCGTAGTCATCAGGCCGCGTTTGATGCCGAAGTTATCGTTTAGCACTTTAGCGACAGGTGCCAGGCCATTGGTGGTGCAGGATGCAGCAGACACGATGGCCTGACCGGCGTAATCGTTGTGGTTGACGCCATAGACGAACATCGGGGTCGCATCCTTGGATGGAGCCGACTGCAGCACCTTAGAAGCGCCGGCATCAATATGAGCCTGGCAGGACTCCTCGGTTAGGAAAAAGCCTGTGCATTCCAGAACGACGTCAACACCGATATCGCCCCAGGCCAGGTCAGCAGGATTGCGCTCGGCTGTGACGCGAATGGTCTTGCCGTCAACAACGAGATTGCCGCCGTCAACCGACACATCGCCATCAAAACGACCATGTACAGAATCATATTTCAGCATATAAGCCTGATAGTCAGGCTCAAGCAGGTCGTTGATGCCGACCACTTCCATATCCGGAAAATCTTTTGCAATAGCACGGAACGCCATGCGGCCAATGCGGCCAAATCCGTTAATACCAACTTTAATCGTCATACTTCACTCCCTTATATTATTTATATTTAATTATGCTACTTCATTGACGGCTGCAACCACGGCTTCCGTGGTAATGCCGAACAGTTTGAACAGTTCGCCGGCCGGTGCGGATTCGCCGAAGGTATCGATACCGATGACTTTACCGTTCAGGCCGACATATTTACCCCAGAATCCAGTCACGCCAGCTTCTATAGCAACACGAGCGCTCACAGATGATGGCAGTACAGATTCTTTATAGTCCGCATCCTGTGCATCGAAACGTTCGGTACACGGCATGGAAACCACGCGAATGTTTTTGTCAGATTCAGCCTGTGCAGCCAGTGCCAGTTGTACTTCGGAACCGGTGGCGATGATGATTGCATCGGGTGTGCCGTCGCAATCGCTGATGACGTAACCGCCGCGCTCCATATCTGCAACCTGTGCATCGGTATAATCGTTGCAAGGCAGACCCTGACGGGTGAAGATCAAAATGCTCGGGCTGTCGCGACGTTCTACTGCAACCTTCCATGCCACAGCTGACTCAACCGCATCGCATGGGCGCCATGTGTTCATGTTCGGAATCATGCGCAGGGTTGCGATCTGCTCAACAGGCTGATGGGTCGGGCCATCTTCGCCGAGGCCGATAGAATCATGGGTGTAGACGAAAATCGTACCGATTTTCATCAGCGCAGACATGCGCAGCGCATTGCGTGCATATTCCGAGAACATCAGGAAGGTGCCGCCAAACGGAATCACACCGCCATGCAGTACCATGCCGTTCATGGCATGGGACATGCCGAATTCGCGCACGCCATAGTGCATATAGTTGCCTTCCGGTGTTTCCTTGGAGTAGGCGACTGCTTCAGGCCATTTGGTGTTGTTCGAAGGGGCCAGATCGGCGGAACCGCCAACCAGCTCAGGCAATAGCGCAGCAAATGCGCCAATGGTTTTACCGGATGCCACGCGGGTTGCCCAGCCGGGCTTCTCTTCGCGCAACTGGTCGATCCAGGCTTTGGCACCTGCTTCCCATCCATCCGGCAAATCGCCAGCCTGACGGCGTGAAAATTCAGCAGCCAGTTCAGGGTATTCCGCTGCATAGGCCTCGAAACGGGCGTTCCAGTCTGCTTCAGCAGCCGCACCCTTCTCTTTGGCATCCCAGCCTGCATAGACATCTTCAGGAACCACAAACGGATCGTATTCCCAACCCAGTTCCTTACGAACCAGTGCGATTTCTTCGTCACCGAGTGCCGCACCGTGGCAATCATGCGAGCCGGCCATATTCGGAGATCCGAAACCGATAATGGTCTTGCAGCAAATCATTGTCGGTTGATCGGAGTTGGCGCGAGCCGTTTCAATCGCGGCCTTGATTTCGTCAGCGTCGTGGCCGTCAACATTGCGGATCACCTGCCAGCCATAAGCTTCAAAGCGAGCCGGGGTATCATCGGTGAACCAGCCTTCGACTTCGCCATCAATGGAAATGCCGTTGTCATCCCAAAATGCAATCAGCTTGCCTAGCTTTAAAGTGCCGGCCAGAGAGCATGCTTCGTGAGAAATGCCTTCCATCATGCAGCCATCGCCCATGAATACGTAAGTGTTGTGGTCTACAATGGTGTGGCCCGGTTTGTTGAACTGGCCAGCCAGCATGGATTCAGCAACCGCCATGCCGACACCGTTGGTGATCCCCTGACCCAGCGGGCCAGTCGTGGTTTCAACACCCGGCGCATAGCCGTATTCCGGATGGCCCGGCGTGCGTGAATGCAGTTGACGGAACTGTTTCAGATCTTCAATACCCAGATCGTAGCCGGTCAGGTGCAGCAGGGAGTAAATCAGCATGGAGCCATGACCATTGGACAGGATGAAACGGTCACGATCAGCCCAGTTAGTATTGGTCGGGTTGTGGGTCATATAGTCGTTCCACAGGACTTCGGCGATGTCCGCCATGCCCATCGGTGCGCCCGGATGGCCGGAATTGGCTTTCTGTACTGCGTCCATAGCCAAAGCACGGACGGCGTTGGCCAGATGTCTGCGATTGTTGCTCATATGCGTTTACCCCTTTGAATTGAATGGTTCAGTGTGATGAACCCTATCTTTTTTATGTATAAAATATAATCAGTGTTCATTATTATTTGCATAAGCTTGGCTTATGTAAATAATATGGGACTGCTATTTAAATGTGCAGCGTCGTTAATACGTGACGAATGTTGCCGATACCGCCATCGAGCACGACCGTATCCGTAGTCATGAATTTACCAAAGGAATCATGGCCAACCTTGACATGGTGTACATAAGCGCCGGAGGTCAGGCCTGTGGCAATAAACAGGCAATCGTCAGATGTCACCAGTTCATCACGAGTCAGAATGCGGGAGGTGTCGATGCCTTCTTCTTCGCACAGCTTGATCTCAAAATCTTTCTGCGGTGCCATGCGTCCGAACATCTCAGCACCCATGGCGCGTGCGGCACAAGCTGTTACAATGCCTTCCGGTGTGCCACCGATTCCGAACAGCGCATCCGAACCCATATTGAGTACAGCCTGAATGGCACCATTGACATCACCATCAGTGGCCAAACGTACCTTGGCGCCAGTGGCATACACTTCCTTCATCATGGCTTGGTGGCGTGGCTTGTCGAGAATGAAAATTTTCAATTCTGAAACGTGCTTATCCAGTGCTTTCGCCAACTGATTCAGACGGTCTGCGATGGGCGCTTCCGGATCAATCTGACCGCGTGCTGCTTTTGGATAGACTTGTTTATCCATATAAAAACAGGAGCCGGGACGATACATGCTGCCAGCTGGAGCGGCGGCCAATGTTACAATTGAACCGGGCATATCTTTGGCGAACAGGTTGGTTCCTTCAATCGGGTCCACGGCAATATCAACGCCAATGCCTTCGCCTGTACCAACCGGTTCATCATCATACAGAGCTGGTGCTTCATCCTTGGCGCCTTCGCCGATGACAACCACACCTTTCATCTTTACTTCGTTAATACGGGTGCGCATGGCATCCACAGCCAGGCCATCACCCTCATCTTTCTGGCCGGAGCCGACAAACGGGGCGCAGGCTCGTGCCGCCGCCTCACATACTTCTACCAAATCAATTTTTAGATTGCTGACGCTACCCATATTATAACCCCTCCGATTTATGTGCTTGAAAAGCATTGTTAATCATACTGCCAGTAAATTTTGCAGGCGCACACTAGCGGATTAGCCTCTAAAAAGCGACCCTGAGCTTGGGTTTCATCATTATTCTTTATTTTTCCGGTATTTCAGTTTTTCAGTTGATGTTTTAGTGATGTATGAATGGCATCGTTGCAGGTCGCTGAAACAGGTGAAAAAAGTACTTCGGCAGGCAACAGTGGCATCAATTCGAAATTACTGGCTATGCTCCCAGTGATACTGTGGATGAAAAAACTTTGGAACTGTCAATATCATCTTTGGATATCTCGACTACAGCTTTAAACATCTTGAGGTCAATGATTTTTGCGAAAGATTGTTGATGTAATTGAAAAAGCATCCGACCCATACAGACGCTTATAAGCATTTCAGCCACCTGAGGGAACACTCAGGTGGCTGACTGCAACAACTGTAAGTATATCAGTTAACCCGCAGAGTTATTGGCCGTGTTGCTCATTTACTGTTGCCGGAGGAGCAAGAAGGATAATATCAATGCGACGGTTTTTGGTGCGTCCTTCTGCCGTTTCATTGTTGGCAATTGGTTTTTCTTCGCCGTGACCAATTGCAGAGAAGCGGGCTTCATTACCCGGCATCTGCAGCAGCAGGTAATCTCGAACAGCATTGGCGCGACGTTTGGAAAGTTCCTGATTGTATTCGTTATTTCCCATGAAATCGGTATGACCCTCAATGCGGGCAGTTCGGCCCGGAAATATCTCAATGGATTTGATGGCATTATCCAGCAGGGCATAAGCCTCTGGCGGAATAACGGCACTACCACTCAGGAAATTCAGCTTTTTCATACGAAGAATGACGTCTGCATCGGGGGTAAGCAGAATTTCCACCATTTCAGGGTCAAACAGCTTGGTCAGACGTTTAATCTTGGCTTCAGCTTCGCGTTTGAGTTGCAATTTCCGACGCACCTCGGCCAGACCGGAGAGTTCGCCTTCGTATTTGGTTAGTTTTTCACTTAATATATGAATCTGTTTTTCGGCATCATTGATTTGAGCAGTATGTTCTGCCTTCATATCTTCAATGGCCTGTTTGAGTTGCTCCAGCTGAACTTCAGGGCTCTGGGAAGGATCCAGTTGAAGCCCTATCGCCCTGGCAAGAATAGCCGTGCGGGCATCACTTGCATCAATCCATGACTCCAGTGTTTCAGGGTGGCGGCTGAACTGTAAACCCAGTTTGGAAATACGGATTGCATGATTACCCGACTGCTGGCCCTGGCGTGAAAGGGAATAGGCTTTACTTTGCGCATCCGGGTTTGATTTGATCAGACGCTCTACCTTCAGTTTTGTTTGTAAGGCACTGTTGAATGCATTCGGGGCGTGCTTACGAGCTTTGAGTTTACGAGCCAGAGCAACAGTTTTTGAGATTGGATGCACAAATTGTTCACGGGCGGCAACACTTAGTGCGGCACGGAAGGTTCGCAGTGCATTTTTTGCTTCTTTTCTGGCATTGTCGAGCTTGCCATTTTCTGCTGCTGAAACAACAAGGGTAAACTCTTTCACGGAACGCTTTTCCAGATCATCACGAATATAATCATCACCGGCCAGCTTCAGCCGGTCACGGGATTCTACCAGGCTTGAAAATGTTCTGGTGAATAGTTGCGAAAGCTCTGATGCTTTTCGTGCCTGGATCGCGGCTTCATTTAACAAAGACCCTGCTTTGTCCCTATCATAGCCTGAGCCCAGTGATTTTTCAGCCTTGGCCAGTGCATCTGTTGCCTTGCTGAAATGGTTTGGCGAAAACTCAGCCGCACGTAATGCCGCTGCCTCAGCGATTGCGGCTTTGGCTTCATCCAGCGATTCGGCCTGAACCGGGCTGCTCAATGCTATGACTGAAATTGATAGAAAAACTGCAAGAAATGTACGTAACAACATCGTTAACTCCTCCTGTTCGGCATATTTCAATGCCGAATTGAACGGGGAATGATGTCGTACGGCTTATTTGTTAATGTGATTAATCACACATGTATGGTTTTTTATAGTGGTGCAGTAAAGGATAGGCAGTGATTGATGGCGTAGAATCAATTTGTTGCGCCAATGGTGAGAAGATCGTTGTAACCGTTCAGTTTTTCAGTTGAAGTTTTAGTGATGTATGAATGGCATTGTTGCAGGCCGCCAGAACAGGTGAGGAAAGGGCAGTGCAGGGGAACAGGGGATTGGCATCAAAATCGCTGACCATGCAACCGGCTTCACCGGCAATCAGGCTGCCGGCGGCAAAGTCCCAGATTTTTTCACCGCCGTGAATGATGAAGTGGCCGCGTCCGGATGCCAGCCATGCCCATTCCAGTGCACAACTGCCAATATTGCGCTGACTGCGATAGCACGGGCGAGTAGCCAGAGAGTTCGCCAGCGACGGTTCAAGTCGTTTAAAGTCGATAAAGCCGACGCCATGGGCGAGGTCAACATGTTCTGATGCCGATATAACTATGTCGTTTAATTGTGCGCCACCATTGCGAATGGCTGTGAATGTTTCATTACGTACCGGATCATAAATGCAAGCCAGTTGCACCAGCCCGTTGTCAATCAGAGCGAGCGAAATGGCGAAACCGGGAAAATGGGCTGCGAAGTTGGTGGTACCATCGAGTGGATCCAGACACCAGTAACGGCCATCGCTTTGCTGCAAACATGCGAGTTGTTCAGCTTCTGTCATTTCTTCACCCAGGAATTGGATGCTCTCATCCAGTTTTTTCAGTTCCTGCCGGATATAATGCTGGCAGGCCAGATCAGTGTCTGTCACTACAGAACCATCAGCTTTGGTTGTTGTTTGAATGAAAGAGTGAAAGGCAGGCAGAACAATATCCATGCCGGCCTGCTTTAGAATCGCCGTGATTGCGGTCAGTGTTACTTTTGAATCAGTCATAGGCGTAATTATTCATTATGACGCTATTGAAGTACATGCCAGAGGCTTTGGGGTGAAATATTATTGTGCGGTAGCGGTGCTTTACCGTTATCATGCGCCAACTTTTTTCAGGGGGCTTAACATGGCATTACAGGGCAAAATGGTTATCGGTCAGTCGGGCGGGCCGACCGCAGTGATTAACCAGTCTTTGGTGGGTGCGGTGCTGGCTGCACGCAAGCATGCAGATATTACAGGTATTCTCGGTGCGAAGCACGGTATTGCCGGTATTATGAACGAGGATTTTATTGATCTGACCACGCAGAGTGAAGAGGAACTAGAGGTTCTGGCAACAACACCGGCGGCGGGTTTGGGCTCGGTGCGCTTGAAACCGGGCAAAGCAGAGTGTGAGCGCGTGTTTGAAGTGTTCAGAAAAAACGATGTAAGATATTTCTTTTATATCGGTGGCAACGACTCAGCCGAGACCGCTCACATTATTGCCGAAATGGCCAAGGAGGCCGATTACGATTTTTGCACCATCCATATTCCCAAAACCATCGATAATGATCTGAAAGTCACGGATCATTGTCCGGGATATGCTTCAGCCGCACGTTTCGTAGCGCTGGCTTTTATGGGAGATGATCGTGATAACGCAGCGCTGGCCGGCATCAAGATTAATATTGTCATGGGGCGCGATGCGGGGTTTTTGACTGCAGCATCTGCGCTGGCTCGGCAGAGTGAGAGCGATGGTCCGCATCTTATTTATGTGCCGGAACGTACTTTTGACGTAGCGCAGTTTCAGGCCGATGTGAAAGCCATGGTTGCAAAATATGGCCGTTGTCTGGTGGCTGTGTCTGAAGGCATCACCAATGCAAATGGCGAGCCGGTGATGACCACGGGCGAACGCGATTCGCACGGTAATTTGCAGTTGTCAGGTTCCGGGGCGTTGGGTGATTTCCTGTCCGACAAAGTGAAGGAGGCCTATGCAGACGAATCCGTGCGTGTGCGTGCTGATACCTTCGGGTATTTGCAACGCAGTTTTCCAACGATAATTTCTCCAGTTGATGCGCAGGAAGCACGCATGGTGGGAGAACATGGCGTGAATCATGCTGTGGCAAAAGGTGAGCCGGGTTCAGTTGCGATTCGCCGCATTTCCAATCAGCCGTACGCCAGCGAATGTTTTATTACACCGCTTTCTACTGTGGCGCGCGAAGCCACCGAGTTGAAAGGTGAATACATCAACGAGGTGGGTAATGATGTCACCCAAGCCTGGATTGATTATGTGTCTCCTTTGGTTGGAGAATTGCCGAAAATGGGCAAGCTGTTCTGATTCCCTGACAGGCTTCGATAAAGAGGGCTTCAATTTGGTAGCCCTGTTTATCATTAAGGAGATGCTGATTTATTGCCATCCTGGCAAAAACCAGCCCGCTTAGGTAAAAGCGTCATTTTGCATTCGCTTACAAATCTGATCACTTACGTGATAAATTTTAGTGATTCGTCCATGCGTCGCGAGGATATTCTGACTTTTTCAGAGTACCCTTGTCAATGCTGGCCAAGATATTGTACACGGCGAGATGGGCGCAGGCACAGCCCGGATTATTCACTCACTTTCTTTCTGAGTGATTTTAATGAACTGCGCCTGTTTTTGTTTTCCAGTCGTCGCTTGACTGAATTCCGTGACCTTCGAGTTGGTCTGCGTTTTTTGGGGACAATGAATGCTGCACTGATCAGTTCCTGCAGCCGGTTCAATGCATCCGTTTTATTTTTATCCTGGCTGCGATATTGCTGAGCTTTGATGATGATCACGCCATCGCTGTTGATGCGACGGTCTCTTAATTGCAGCAGTCGCTCTTTGCAGTCTGCTGGTAAAGATGATGCCCTGATATCAAAACGCAGATGGATAGCGCTGGATACCTTGTTGACGTTCTGTCCTCCAGCGCCCTGGGCACGAATGGCGTGCATGTCGATTTCGTCATCGGGAATAATGACTGCTTCTGTGATTTCCAGCATCAGTCGAACTGGAACTCCCTGATAGAAAAGCGATCTGCAGCCGTGATATCCTTATAAACAAACTGTGCAGTTTTTCCTTTATAAATCTTATCAGAAAGCCATTGCTGTTCGGCTTCGATATCTGCTTCGGGTACTGAAATACTCCAGACTCCTCTTTTGTTGTTATAGGTGAAATCAGGCAACCAGCGGTATCCGCGTGCTTTCAGATCATCTTTTTTGTCAAATGGAGCGCGTACGGCAAAAAAGCGCCGATGTGTTTCTCTGGCGCTGGCCAGCAACATGGCCATGGCCAGTATTCCGGAGCAGGGCAGGGCTTTGCTCAACAGGTGCAATGTGGCTTGAGCATCATTGACAGCACGATGGCCATCGAAGAAAAAACCGAGTTTATAGGCAATATAATCGAGTTTGAGGCTGGATATATCTTCATCCTGCCAGGGAATATCATTAAATGTGCAGCCCCAGTTGGTTTTGCTGACGCTGGGCAGGCGCCGCTCCAACAGCTGGCGGTCAAAAGCGGCATTGTGGGCAATAATCAAATCAGCCTTCTGCAGCCATATGTTGGCATTTTTTTCATCCAGCTGTTGACCCGCCAGCATGGCATCAGTGATGCCGGTGATCTGTTTGACGATATCAGAAAGAGGTTCACCCGGATCTTCAAATGCATCATAAGTGTGCAGGATACGGTAAATCAGTCCGGAGCCCGCATCATATTCAAATGCGACAAACCCAAGCTCGATGATTTTATCCCTGTCTGTATCCAAACCTGTTGCCTCGACATCAATGACAACACCGATTCGGGGCGTGCATGGTTCTCCATGCCAATAACGTTCGGGAGCATTCAGGCGTTCAATCACCCTGTACTCTTCTGATTGTTCCAGATGCTCAATGGCTTCGGTATTGTTCACGGTTAACCCTCCCTTTTGATGAATCGGATAATATGTCTGCGAGCTTTTTTGTCAGGACGCTTATCTGGTGCGGGGGAAGACGCGGCATGATACTTGCGTAGTTGTTTCTGTTCTTCACGTGCGGCAACACTTTGTTCTGTCTCCCGATACAGGGATTGAGCTACAGTTGCCGAGCCACGTTTTTCAGCCATACCGATGACAACGACGGTAAACAATTCCTGGCCACGATTAATACGCAGTTCATCGCCGGACTGAACCGTTTTGGATGCTTTAATGCGTTCTCCGTTTATGTGAATGTGGCCGCCATTGACCATTTCGGTGGCAAGGCCGCGTGTCTTGAAAAAGCGGGCTGCCCACAACCATTTGTCGATTCGTACAGACATTATATTTTTGTGATGATCGGGGTGACTTCCAGCGACTGTTCGCCATTGGAGAGCAGGGTAGTTCCGTCGGCAATGGTGAATTGCAACTGCATGGTACGCTGGCTAAAGCCGGCCAGTGTAGTGACTGAGGCATCGTCGATATTAATGATACTCAGGTTGGAAAAACGCTGCAGTTTCCCCTGCATCTTTTGCCACCATGCATCTGCGCCGGATCTGTTGTATGTGTAGATGATAACTTCTCTGGCACGACCGCAGGCGCGGCGGATGCGTTTCTCATCAGGCAGGCCGAGATCAATCCATAATTCGATTTCATCGCTTAAACTCTTCTGCCACAGATCGGGTTCATCTTCGCTACTCAACCCTTTGGTGAACGATAGCCTTTCATGTGCATGTAGGGCAAAAGCCAGAATACGCAGCATCATGCGTTCATCGTTTTCCGACGGATGGCGCGCAACGGTCAGAGCATGATCGTGGTAATAGTTGCGATCCATGTCTGCAATCTGGAGTTCAGCTTTGAAGATAGTCGATTTAATGGCCATGACAGCTTCTAGGTAGAAGTCGTCAGAATGGCAAGTGCAATCGTTGTCGTCTTCACCATTGCAGCTATTTATGACTGATTATGACAGAGTAGCCATGGCATAGCGTTACATTCTCCTGAAGCAAAGGTTGGAGATGGGCGGCATATTATCTTGCCCGATCAATTGAAATAGCTTTGAGTGTCAATGATGAAACGGCTGCTATTTCATACTTCCGGCAAGGCCGGTTATCGTTTGCGATAAAGCATTTTCGTAAGGCAGAGGGAAAACATGAAAACAATTTGTTATGACATCATTTCTTTCAACAGAAAAAAACTTGAGTTAAAAAAATGCCCATATTGCTATTCTGAGCTTAAGACTCGTGACGTGGATCATTCTGAAGCTTCCCGGGAATTTTTTCAAAAAGCTTCCATGCCGGTCATTTCAACAAATTCCATAGAGTGCCATGATTGTGGTTGGTGGGCAGTCAGAGAGTTGCGGCTGGACAATGAATTATATTATCCCCCGGTAGAAGAATTTATTGTCATGGATGCTTCCAAAATTGATTCTGACAAACCCGGGTTCCTTGCAACTTCGGAGCAGAATGGTTTCGCTCCATGGGAGCAGGTACTCACCGATAAAGCATATTGGTCAAACTGCGTAGTCATGTCATCCAGGGATGCCGTAGAATTATTTGGTTCTGCCCAGATGCTTCTGCCTAAAACTAAGAACCTTTCCGGAAAGGTTGTGTTCAACAGAATAAAATCTCTTGCACCTGTATTGTTCCCTATTCTGGTGATTATCCTGATTGGATTCATAGGAATGTTCCTTTGAATCAGGGGGTTCCGGGAAATGGACTCTCAAACAGCTAGACTCAGCGATTATTGTTTTTTCTTCTTTCGAAAGTTTCATTGCGTCTTTCAGTTGATTTGAAATAGCGGGGATGTACCTTCCACCTCCTTTTAAACTCACACTGTTTTTGGAGCGCGGCAATGAGCATTGAAGATCAGATTTCAGGATTCAGGACACGAGCAGAGGATTATAGCAAACGCCTGGATGCTATGCGGAGGTCACTTTGACGTTGATGCCAAAGAAGAGGATCTGCGCGAATTAAATGCACGTATCGAGGATCCGTCCCTGTGGGATAATCAGGCCGAGGCGCAGCGTTTGATGCAGGAGCGTGCGCGTATTGAAAAGGTATTGCGCGATTACAGGAAGGCATATAGTGATCTGGATGATGCCATGACCCTGTTTGAAATGGGTGCGGAAGAGAATGATCGCGATTCCCAGGTCGAGGCAGTGGAAGTGCTCGACGGTGTACGGCCACAGCTTGAAGCACTGGAACTGGCACAGATGCTGGGTGGTGAAACCGATGCTGAATCTGCTTTTCTCGATATCAATGCCGGATCAGGTGGTACCGAGGCGCAGGACTGGGCCGAGATGCTGTTGCGTATGTATTTACGCTGGGCCGAGCGCAAGGGTTTTAAAACCGAACTGATGGAATGCACCGCCGGAGAAGAGGCGGGTATCAAATCGGCGACGGTGTCGATCAAGGGTGATTATGCTTACGGTTTTCTGAAGGCGGAGATCGGCGTGCACCGGCTGGTGCGGAAGTCACCGTTTGATTCCGGTAATCGGCGTCATACCTCATTTTCATCCGTATTTGCCTTTCCCGATATTGATCGTGACATTGACATCGAAATCGATCCGGCCGATGTACGTACCGATACTTACCGTGCCAGTGGCGCCGGTGGCCAGCATGTGAACAAGACCGATTCAGCCGTGCGTATGACGCATATTCCGACCGGTGTCGTGGTGCAGTGCCAGAATGACCGTTCCCAGCACAAGAATCGCGATGCCTGCTGGAAGATGTTAAAAGCACGATTGTATGAACTGGAAATTGAAAGACAGCAGTCGGAAAAACAAGCCATGGAAGATACCAAAACCGATATCGGCTGGGGTCATCAGATCCGCTCTTATGTACTGGATCAGTCGCGCATCAAGGATTTGCGTACCGGCATGGAAACAGGCAATACACAGGCATTTCTGGACGGGGATATCGATGCTTTCATTCAGGCTGAACTGATGGGTATTCGTCGGGGCGATAACAGCGAATAACATTAGCCTTCAGTATGCCAAAGTGATGGTATTTGTGATTCATATCACCTAACTTGCTGTAAATTAAAGAAAATTATGCTATTCCTTAAGAAAGTATAATGCCATTCTAATCATCTTCTCATGCATGATTCCCATTATTGCGCCATCTGATTCCAAAGGAGGTTTACGATGGAAATCAAAAAGGCAATGAATAATTATCTCGAAGCTATTGAAAAGAAGCTCGGTGCGGACGCCCGTAAAAATACGCGTTTGGAGCATCGTGGTGGTTTGAACTTTTTCCTGAAGAAGGCTGATGCCAGACATGGACAGGTTGTGGATCTTGGTAACCTGACACTGATGACCAGACACATTCAGGCTGCAGGCTGAGTCTGACACACAACTTCTCCTCTCCGAGGCTGGGTTATCCCGGCCTCTTTTTTTTGCTGTCTGGAGTCTGCCAACTTGAAAGTGTACCGATTCAGGGGTGCGTGTTATGACAGGCTGCAACCATCCTGCCAGGTTACAGTGACAGGGTCAGGCCATTGATCTTCAGCCATGTCGTTGCTTCCCGGCTGGCAGGGAAAATCGATTGTACCAGGGTCCGAAATTCCCGTGAGTGGTTGGCATGATGTAAATGGCAGAGTTCATGCACGACGACATAATCCACGACCCATTCAGGAGCCATGATCAGATGCCAGTTGAAATAGATTCTGCCATCATGATGGCAGCTTCCCCAACGGCTTTTATATGATTTTATACCCACAGAGGCCGGTTTTTTACCAATAATGGATGAGAAGAAACAGCTGCGGGCATTAAAATGTATGTCAGCCTGCTGCCGATACCAGCGGTAGATTTGTCTGTATGTTGTATCCGGATTAGGTGAGGGGTGTGAAACCAGAAGATCACATTCACTGTGTTGAATCGAACGTTTCCCCTGCTGGATATGCAGGGTGTAGGGCTTGCCGAGTAGGTGGAACTGTTCACCCGGCGTAAATGTTTTTGGAACAAATGCTGTTCTGATTTCCCGGTTAAAATGCAGCTTCCTGTGAATCCAGGCACTTTTATCCTGCACAAATCCGGCAATTAGTTCGACGGGCATACGGTTAGGAGCCAGCACTTCAATGCGGTTGTCTGGTCTGATCACAATACTGGCGGTCTTGCGTTTGGGCCTACGCCTGATGGTGTATTCGATATTCACGATGTCTTCACAATAAAACCCGATCGCTTGAGTTAGCGTTTGGATTCAGGTTTAATGACATGGTGGGTATCGCAATATTGGCAGGATACGGTGATCTTGCCGGACTTGTCGATGAGTGAAGCGAGTTGTACAGCCGGCAGGTTTCTGACGGCCTGTGCCATCTTTTCGGCATTGCAATCGCATTGATAGCGATAATTATCTGTTCCGGCCAGTTTGCATCGCAAGCTTTCAAAATAGCCCAGTAATGATTCAGGCGTTTCATATTCCAAAGCCTGATCCGGGATTTTAGCCATGCTTTCAACAGCCTTGAACCAGTGCTCATCATCGCAGCCCGGCATGGCTTCGATCATGATGGCCAGGTCGCCGTGCAGGATGATATCCGAACGAATTTGCACCGACTGATTTAGATAATGAATCAAATGATCAGCCAGGAAATCGGAATCGTGTTCGATGGTGGAGATATAAGGCTGGCCAACCCCCAGATCACGCACAGTGGACAGACGAATCGGCGTTCCCATCCAGCTATTCAGGCCAGCGGACTCAGTATGATGAATGGCGGTTTGATCCTCCTGCCAGTTGAGATAACCGCGCACGGCGCCACAGCGTGTTTCGACCAGCATGCGTTGCAGCGGAGCAGGGGTGGTGGCGTCGAGTTGTAATACCTGACGCATGCCTCCCTTGCTGATCGACAACAGCAGGATAGAGGCAAGCAGGGTCTGGTCAAACAACCTGGCAACCTGCCCGTTCAAACCATGGATACGATTGGCTTCGGCGAACAGGTGTTGAGCGCGTATCACCACACCCCGGCAGTGTGCATCCGGCAACAGGAAACGGATTAGTTGATCTGTGTTTTCAGCCATGTATGAACCTCGGTAAGTGAATCAAAGCAGCGTGATGCACCAACCTTGGTGAGTTCTTCAGCCGAGAAGGCATCGCACAATCCCAGCGCACGGCTGCCGGCACGGGTGGCCGATTTCATATCGGCAATACCGTCTCCGACCATGACTGTATATTGCGGATCAATATCCAGTTGTTGGCAGGCCAGCAGCACCGGTCCCGGATCCGGCTTTTCCGGGCGGCCATCCACCTTGCCAATGACAACATCAAAATACTTCGTCCAGTTCAGTGCATCCAGTTGAGCTTCGGCACGCATCTGACTTTTACTGGTGACAATGGCGGTTGGAATCCTGTTGTGCTGTAACCACTGAAACAGTGTTTCCGCCCCTGCTAACGGTTTAATCTGCTCCAGATAATCCTCATCGTGGATTTCCAGAAAACGGGTAGCAGCCTCTTCACGCCGGTCGCCGAACAGTGCTTTCATACTGCAATCGCCCTTGCCGGTATGCCGTTTGACTTCCGCAGCACTCATTTGCGGCAGGCCGTATTCAATAAACGTCTGATTTAATGCGCGAATAATGGGCGGGAAAGCATCAACAATAGTGCCATCCATGTCCAGAAGTACACCCTGAATCATGATAACCGCTTCAACTTTTCGAATTCATCCAGCATCCAGTCGCGCAGCTGTATGGCCATAGGACCGGGTTTGCCTGTGCCGATGTTTTCTCCATTGATATGACAAACCGGCATAATGGCATTGGTGGTGCTGCTCATCATGCATTCAGTCAGACCTGTTTCTGTCAGTTTCCATGGACGTTCTTCAACCGTGATATCATGCGCCCGGGCAATACGGAGAGCCATGTTGCGGGTAATGCCGCCGAGCACCTGATGATCAAGCGGATGGGTAACCAGAACCCCGTGAATGGCCGCAAAACAGTTGGTGGCACAGCCTTCCAGGACATGCTGTTGTTCATCCAGCCAGAATGTTTCATCAGCATTGCGGAAGGCTGCTTCCTGTTTGCCGATCACACTGGCCAGCAGTGCGATGGATTTGATGTCACAGCGTTTCCAGCGCATATCATCCAGAGTAATGGCACTGACACCATCTGAAATTTTTTCAGCCGATGGCATGGGGAGTTCACGGGATGTGATCACCATCGTCGGAGTTAACTCAGCCTGTGCCAGATGGGAGCGGGGTGCTGCACCACGTGTGATCTGCACATAGATCATGGCATTCTCAAACGGATTATGCCGGTAAGTCTGTTCAATCAGTATTTTCAGTTCTGGCAGGGGAACCGGTATATTGATGGCAATGTTTTCGCAGGAGCGCAGGAGTCTGTCGAGATGCGCATCCAGATCGAGAAACGTACCGCCAAAACAGGCGATGACTTCATACACACCATCGGCAAACTGAAAGCCCCGATCCTCGATATGAACAGTCGCTTCATCCAGCGGCAGAAAGCGGCCGTTTACCCACGCTGTCAATGTCATCATTGGTGTGAACAGGTTCTAGTGCTCCTTTTCGGCTGTCTCATCCTTGATTGCGTCACTGGTGGCATCGCGTATCCACAGGCGCAGCCCGTCCCATTGGCGGCTGATCCATGATGCCTGATCAACTGCGCGTGCCGCAATCATTGGAAATGACCGGATAACTTTGCCATCACTGTCCTTGCTGCCGATAACGGCATCGATACTGCCCAGTTTCTGGTTTTTCCGGATCGGAGCCTTCAGCGGAGATTCATAGCGCAGCCGGAAAGACAATGAAGATTCACTGCCTTTGGGAATAGTGACCCAGATCGGCAAGGCCGGTTTCAGCCAGACATGGTTCTCGGTGCCTTCGAATACTTCCACCTGACGGCGTATATCACGTTCGGAAGGACGCAAGGTGGTGAAATTTCTGAATCCGAATTTAAGCAGTGTTTTTGTTTGCTGGGCGCGTGCCCGGTCTGATTTGGTACCGAATACGGCAGCGGTGAAGCGGGTGGTATCTTTTTCAGCCGAGCCGACCAGACAGTAACCGGCTTCCTGGGTATGCCCGGTTTTGATGCCATCAGCTTCCGGCAGACTCCATAGCAGGCGATTGCGGTTGGGCTGGGTGTGATTGTCGAAGGTGTAGTCTTTTTCCTTGAATATTTTGAACTGTTCCGGGAAATCACGCCACAGGGCCGCGCCGATAATGGCCATATCCATAGCTGAACTATAGTGGTTCTCGGTCGGGAAACCGGTAGCATTGACAAAATGGCTGTGCAACATGCCCAGTTCCCGGGCCTTGTCATTCATGCGTTCGGCAAAGGCTTCTTCTGATCCATCCATATGTTCGGCAAGTGCAATGCAGGCATCATTGCCGGATAAGGTGGCAATGCCATGCAATAATTCATCAACTTTCGGATGCATGCGCGGCTCGATAAACATCGTACTGCCGCCGATTTTCCAGGCTTTGTTACTTACCGAAACACGTGTTTCCGGATCCAGACGTCCCTTTTTAATGGCTTCGAAGGCAAGGTATAATGTCATCATTTTGGTTAAGCTGGCCGGAGGCAATTGCAGGTCGGCATTGTGTTCGGCAATAATTTGTCCGGAACGGGCATCAATCATGGCCCATGATTTGGCATCAATGGGTGGAGACTTGGGCCATGTGGCTGCCTGTGCTGTTACTGACAGCAAAAGCGCCATGCATAGCGGAATGATCACTGGCAGAATCTTTGTCTGTGTTCTGTCCGTAACTGAATTGATTACCATTGCCAATCCTCCTCGGGTTGGGTGTTCCATGTGAGTGTATCCGGTAGGGCCGGTTGATCTAGTGTGGGTTGATCCGGTGTATTCATGGTTAATTTTTCGGCATGCAACATTAAACGTCTGTGCTCTTTTCCGCCATAGCGTATATCACCGAGAATCGGGCTGCCCGAAGCGGCAAGATGTACACGCAACTGATGGGTTCTGCCTGTATGCGGAATCAGGCTGATCAGTGCTCTGTTATTACGGCGCTCAACCACTTGTGCATCAGTTTCACAGGCTCGCCCTTGTTCGGAAACATGGAAACGACCTCGTTGATCGCGTTGTTTGTCAATTGCCAGCGTGATATGTCGGAATTTCCATGTCGGCGCCGGTTCGACAACAGCCAGATACTGCTTGGATGTACAACTGTACCAGTTTTTCTGTAATAATTGTAGCTGGGCGGGGCTGCCAGAAAACAGCATCAGTCCGGAGGTGCCTCGATCAAGCCGATGCACCGGTCGCAGATCGGATGCTTGTTGAGGGGGCAGTTTCAGATGTCTGGCCAACTCATCGGGCAACGTGCCGCGACTGCGGTGCAGGGCTTCCTGCGCGTATTGGCCGCTGCGTTTGTGGATGAGGTAGAGTGGCGGTTGTTGCCAGATCAGTTGATCGGCAGTGAAGGGAACCAGCTGTTCGCCGTCCAGCAGAATAACACGCAGGGTATCACCGCTTTTTAATGTTCGTCCGGCTGTTCGGCAGCGTTTTCTGTTCAGATAAACGCCGCCTTCATCAATGGCACGCCGGCTTCTGCGACGTGAAAGTTGTAACAGTTCAGCCAGGGCCTGGTCGAGTCGCATGCCATGTTGCGGTTTGCCTGCCAAGGTACGCAGATCCTGAAAGTTTAAAGGCTGCCTGTTCATATCCGGCTCACTGCCCGGTGTGAAGTGCATCCAGCACATCCTGATGGGAGTTACAGATATGGATGGTTTCAAATGCTCTGTCGGTCGACAATACCAGTTGCTCGGAGAGGGTGCTTACAATCGGCTGCCACATGTCGCCATACAATAACAGCGGACGTGGCTCAAGCACATGAATAGCAAGCAGGTCCCAGGTCATGGACAGTTCCGCCAATGTACCCAGGCCACCCGGTAATACCAGCCAGGCCTGAGCCTGTTCAATCATGACACCCATACGTTCAAAAAAATTGCGGGCACGAATTTCCTCACTGAATGTATTGTCCGGAGGGGTCGGGAAACGCTCCAATGTGATACCGCGAATATGAGCGCCCCCGGTATGCATGCCTTCAGAAAACGCAGCCATCATACCCTGATGTCCACCGGTGATTCCATCCCAGCCGGATAAAGCGATTTTTCCGGATAGCTCGAACACATCCTGATAAACAGCCGTCTCAGGTCCGATCCGGGATGAGCCGAAAGCAGCGATGCGTGGTCGTATGTTGGCAGGTGTGTTCATTGAATGACAACCATCGGTTTCTGAAAACCTTTGTTTTGCAACGACAGGATTGTTTGTTCCATATTTGTTATATCTTCAAACGGTCCCATCCGTACCCGATACAGTGTTTTTCCGGCCAGGCTGATTCTGGTAGCGCGGGTGTTGGGAAAATGCGCTTTTAATTTATTCTGCAGGCGGATGGCATTAGCTTTAGAACTGAATGCGCCAAGCTGAATAAACATTTTACCAGGCAAGGACGAAACTGAGGCGGCCCCGATTGGCCGGCCTGAAGCGGATGTGTGGTTGGCATCGTGTCGCCTGGCAGGCCTGAATGTTGCTGTCGAAGCCAGTATATTTTTTTTGTTCGGAGCAGGCATATCCAGTGTCTGCACGCGCACATGCGCTGTTCCTCGGTCTGCATAACCCAGTTGTTGTGCGGCAGCATAGGACAGGTCAATCAGACGCTCCTTGACGAATGGCCCGCGATCATTAACGCGCACAATGACAGAACGCCCGTTGTCCAGATTGGTGACACGTACCAGTGTAGGTAGTGGCAGGGTTTTATGGGCGGCAGAGAGTGCATGCATATCATAGGTTTCGCCATTGGCCGTGTGTTTGCCATGAAAATCACGTCCGTACCATGAGGCGATACCGGTTTCATCGTAGGCGGTTTCATCCGCTACAGGTTTGTACCAGCGGCCACCGACCTTGTATGGGTTTCCCACTTTATGGATGCCACCCTTGCCATCGGGCAAATGTGCGTGGCCAGTAGTCGGGCTGTCAGGCAAGGGTCCGGGCAGCTTCTTCGAACAGCCTGCGGTAGCGGCTATCAGTATGGACAGCAATAAGGTGGTGATCAATCGACTGCGAATGTTTTTCTCTCCAGCATGGCCGCGATTTCGGTAACGGCCATAGCATAATTAAATGATGGATTATAACGCATAATGACATAGAAATTGTAGTGTACCAATGCCAGTTGTTTACCATGGGCTGTTTCCATTTCAATGATGCTCACCTTGTCATCGTTTTGCCAGGGTTGGGGGATTGCATTGAAAATTCCGGGCATGGAGGTGCGCAGGTCAGCCAGCTTGACCCAGTGCTGCAGTTTTCCCTTTGCCCTTTTTTGCCATTCACGATTCAGTTTTGTACCGATCGGCAGCCAGTAAGCCGAAGGGCGGTTGAACTGCCAGTGATGTTGGTGGAAATAATTGGCGACGCTGCCAATGATATCCGCCGGTGAATGGAATACATCGCGGATACCGTCACCATCTTCATCGACAGCATATTGGCGGAATGATGTGGGAATAAACTGGATAGCCCCGAAAGCACCGGCATAAGAACCTTTGAGTTCTTCCAGGCTGAATTTGTCCCGGCGGCTGATTTCAATAATAGCGCCCAGTTGTTTACGGAAGAATTCGGCACGACGTGGAAAGCCCGTAGACAGTGTATAAAGAGAATCCAGTACAGGCTGTTTGCCATGTATTGTCCCGAAACGGGTCTCTATGCCGAGAATGGCGGCGATAATCACAGCATCGACCTGATACTTCTGTTCAATACGGGCAAAAACGGCGGCATTCTGCTCAAGATATTTCCGTCCTTTGTCCTGCATATCCTGTTTGACGAACAGCGGGCGGTATGTGGCATAGGGTTTGGCTTCCCATTGCCCGTTCATGCGTTTGATAATATCAGGGCGAAAGGTGGCACGCTCTAGAATAACACGGATTTTATCGGCCGGGATACCAGTTTCCGAGGCCAGTTGTTCAGTCAGAACCTGGCGACTGACATATTGTGTGCCATCGGGTGTTTTGCTTGCAGCATTTGCATGTATGGGCAAAAGCAGAGCGATACAACAGAAAAGCAATAGTCGCAGTGATTTTTGCTGATACAGCAAGCCTGGATGTTTCTGAAAAGAGCCGGAAATGTGCATGGCCGAATGTTAACTGTGAACGCGACCGACAGGTAGGTTGAATTTCATTATCCCCTGCTGTTCAAGCGCCTTCCCGAAGCTGGCAGGCTCAGAATACGAATTCGCGTTTTTCCGAGATACCTTCCATATCCTGCAGCAGTGTCTCAAACAGACTTATTTCCTGCCATGCCCGTCCGGTTTTCAGTCTGTGTGTCAGTGATAAGGCGGGATTTTTGCCAAGAAATGCCATCATCTGGCCGCCATCTTTCAAGAGCGCTTCAATATGGGATGGTACTTCCGGAACAGCGGCAGCCAGCACGATAATATCGAAGGGTTGCTGCAAATCGCTGCAACCGGCTACGGCATCGGGATCCATAGCATTGATGTGAATAACTTTGGCATTATTGATACCATGACCGGCGATGTTTTCCTCAGCCCGTTTGACCAGAGCTTCATGAATTTCACAACTGGCAACTTCGCTGGCCTGCATGGCCAGCATGGTTGTCAGGAAGCCGGTTCCGGTGCCGATTTCCAGCACGCGCTCGCTGCCATCAAGCATCAAAGCCTGCAGAATGCTGGCTTCCTGCAAAGGAGACAGCATTTCCTGATTGCAGGGCAGGGGAACATGCCCTTCCATATAGGCCAGACTTCTTACATGTTCAGGAACAAAGTTTTCTCTCGGCATGGATTCAATCAGATCAAGGATTTCAGTATTCAGCACTTTACAGCAGCGGATCTGATGATCAACCATATTTCGGCGTGCGGTTTGAAAGTCTGTCGCTGTCATGTCGGATTCCCCTGTATTTCAGATATTTTAAGGCACAGCAATATGCAGTAAGCTGTGTCAGATGGCAAGTCTAAAAAGTGATCATGCATACGGCTTTATTTATATTTCTGCTTGTATTGCCATGAATTTAGAAGAAGAACAAAGGCATAGAAAATATTTGTTTTTTTGATTCTATTCAATTGCGACGAATACTGAAGGGGTAATCGCGTAATATTTTCTTGCCTGTCCCCAAGCTGCCTTTGGCAGCAGCGACGACTCCATCCACTGTGATGCGCAGTGCAGGCGCGTTGCCGCAGGTGATCCAGAGGGTGTTCGTTTCTGCCTTGATGCTGACATGCAAACCGGGCTGCAGTAATACCTCTTTAAGCAATTTACCTTTACCCGTGCCGTTTTTGTTTGGCAGGGATATCTGTAACCAGACCGGCGAGTCAACTGCATCAAAGCGGAATAAATGTTTGCTTGCTGCTTGCTGCGGTTTCGAATGTTTTACCGGTTTCGCTGGTTTTGTTGGCAGGACAGTTTCGCTGCTTGATGTTTCCTTGCTTACAGGGGTGGTTGTTACGGGCTGAACCGGGGCGGGGGAATGTTTGATGCTATCCGTTGCTTCCGGGGCAGGGTTTGCATCGGTGGTTGCATCTGATGTTTCAAGCGGTGTTGACGTCAATTCGACATCACTGTTGTTATCCGATGTGTAATCTCCAGTCGTGACATTAAACACGATGAACAGTAATATAAAAGCAATGCCTGCAATCCATGCCCACTGGCGCGAAGGGGCTACCGGAGGATCGGGAAAGGTCAGCGGTTTGGTCAGGGTGTACTGGTTATTTTTCAGACGATGAATTTCATCCGAGAGATCAACATTCAGATAATGACTGTACTGTCGCAGGAATCCCAGAACATAAACATCATCGGGCATGGTATCCCAGTTGCCGCTTTCCAGCGCCCCCAGATGACGTTTTTGCAATTTCAGCTTGCGGGCCGGTTTATCAATGGATTGTTGGCATGCTTCACGAGCCTGTGTGAGTTTCCTGCCAATTTCCTGCAGTAGTGCCTGCCGGGCTGTCGGTTCTGCTTCTACGGCATGTTCCTGGCCGGAGCCTTTTTGAGAAATCATATCACTCATTGGCTGTTGAAACGATCCAGTTCAGTCAACGCCCATGCGCGGTTCACAGGTGATGCTGTTTGCTGGCTAAACCGGCTTAATACCTGTCTGACTGCTGCTGTATCGTTTTGCTGCTCCAGAACACTGATGAGCCCTTCAACGGCCTGACGATTTTCCGGTCGCTTGCGAATCGAGATCTCATACAAGGCGCGGGATTCCCGCAGTTTTCCATGTTTAAAGTAGGCATGAGCGAGTTTGAGATTGACAAGAACGCTGTCGGAATTGAAAACCCGGGCCTGGAGATAGGACCGGATTGCTGCATCGAACTTTTTCTGCCCCAGCAGGGCATCACCCAGATTGATAAAAGCGAGATCCTGGTTGGGGTAGCGCGGGTCAGTCAGGGCTTTGCGGGCTGCTTTTTCCGCTTCCGCATAGCGCTTCAGTCGATTGAGAAGGTTGGCGTAATTGTTGAATGTGGCGGCACCGGCATCATGGTGGATGGCACGCAGATAAAAAGCTTCGGATTTTTTCATGTCACCGCGCAGCAGCCAGGCATAGGCCAGTGCATCCAGCACTTCCGGTCGATTGGGCAGGATCTCGTTGGATTTCATGAGTTCGTCAAAGGCTTTGGGCAGCATGCCTTGTTTGCCGAGTGCATCAATGCCCAGTTGATAATGAATATTGGCCAGTTTCGCCTGTTTGTCAGCATGGTCGACCTTGCCGGCAGTGGCGCAGGCAGTCAGCGATATCAGTATCAGTAATGTCAGTGCTGTACGGATATTCATAAAAAACGCTCCACCAGTGCATGAATGGGACGAATAGCATCATCATCCTGCGCTTTCAGGTCGGCGAAAATGCCGCTTTCCAGAGCATGGCGGCATGCGCATGCATCGTCAGCCGGTTTGCGGTTGGCGGTAAAAAAATGCTGTAGCATCTGTTGCGCTTTGGCGACGTTGCCATGCATGATCTCGATAATGGACTGCACGGACACGTCATCTTCTTCTTCATGCCAGCAGTCGTAATCGGTGCTCATGGCGACGGTGGCATAGCAAATCTCGGCTTCGCGGGCCAGTTTGGCTTCCGGTAAATTGGTCATGCCAATCACGTCCATGCCCCAGTCACGGTACAATTCCGATTCCGCCCGGCTGGAAAATTGTGGTCCCTGCATGACAAGATAGGAACCTGATGGATGCGTTTGAATGCCGGCTGTATCACAGGCAGATGCAAGTTCTGATTTCAGACAGGGGCAAACCGGATCAGCCATGGATACATGCGCCACAACCGGCCCGTCAAAAAAGGTGGATGCACGGCTGTGGGTGCGATCGACAAACTGATCGACCAGCACAAAATCGCCGGGTGCAATGCCCTGTCGTAACGAGCCGACGGCGGAAATCGAGATAATGCGATCCACACCGGCCAGTTTCATGGCATAGATATTGGCCCGGTAATTGATTTGATGAGGAGGGATACGGTGTCCGCGTCCGTGACGTGGCAGGAATACCACTTCATGGCCATGGATCGTGGCCAGCATCAGCTCATCGGACGGTTTGCCGAATGGCGTATCAATATCCAGACGATCCAGGCATTCAATGCCTTCGATATCGTACAGTCCGCTGCCGCCGATAATGCCTGTCCGTACCGCCTGTTGTGTCATGGTGATCCTTTGGTGTCCGCCCTGGTGTCTGCCTTTAATTGCCCGCACGCGGCCATGATATCATCGCCGCGTGAACGCCTTACCGTGGCACGAATACCTTTGGAAATCAAGCCTTGCGCAAATTCTTTCATGTGATGTCTTGATGTTCCGGTGTAAGGGCTGCCGGGGTAGGGGTTGAACTGGATCAGGTTGATCCGTTCCCGTTCAGGATTGACGAATCGAATCAGAGCCTGCAAATCCTCGGCTTGATCGTTGATCTGGTTAAGCAACACATATTCGAGCGTGAGATGTCGCTGCTTGCCGACCGGATATGCATTCAGGCATTGCCGCAGATCTTGAAGTGGATATTTACGGTTGATAGGTACGAGCGTATCGCGTTTGTCATCCATGGCCGAATGCAGGGAAATGGCCAGATTGACCGGGTATAACTCACCGAGCCGCTGAATTTGCGGAATCAGGCCGGAAGTGGAGACAGTGAGACGCCGCCGGGAAATATTCAGTCCGTCTTCATTCATCAGCAGGCCGATACTGTCGAATACGGCCGCTTCATTGGCCATGGGTTCGCCCATGCCCATATAGACAATATGCGTGATATCGCTGTGCAGTTCATCCGATAGCGGCTCTGCACGCAGATCGGCCTTGATCGCCAGCACCTGTGCGATGATTTCACCGGCTGTCAGGTTGGCCTCGAAGCCCTGCGTTCCGGTATGACAGAAAGGGCAGTCCAGCACACAGCCAACCTGGGATGAGATGCAGACTGTACCCCGTTTTTCTTCCGGAATAAAAACGCTCTCGATCATTTTTCCGGCAAAGCGTTTGCGCCTGAGTGCAAACACATATTTGCGCGTGCCGTCTTTAGAGCATTCGCGCCGGATCAGATGTAGCGGGTCGCAGCACAGTTCTGCATTGAGTTTATTGCGCAGTTCGGCAGAGATGTTTTTCATCGCATCCGGGGTCAGAACCCCCTTGTTGCACCAGTCCTGAACTTGTCTAGCCCTGAATTTTGGTTGTCCCCATTGTTGCATCAGCTCCTGCAAATTGTTCAGTTGCAACCCAGGCAGTTGTGGTTTGTTCTGACGTGTTTTTGTGTTCATGTGACGAATAGTGGCAGAAGCATTTGCTCGCGGATAGATCATGCCTGATTAGCCGTTGTAAACGGGTTGTTCTCAGTCTTTGTTTATTATATGTAGTTGAGAGCAAGAGTGGTGACAGTATTACTTGCAATCCGGCATGGAGCGGCAAGGATAAGAGCTTTACATCGGACAGGGGAGATTAAAGCTATGGCCGTTGCTGGAAATACGGATTTTGACATCGTGATCGTTGGGGGCGGTGCCGTCGGGGTGACGCTGGCGCTTGAACTGGATCAGCTGGATTACCGTGTTGCAGTTATTGAGTTACACCAACCCTTATTTTCTTCCACCGACCCTGAACGGGTGATTGCGCTGAATTATGGTTCACGCTGTCACCTCGAAAGACTGGGGTTGTGGCAGGACATTACATCAAAGGGCTTGGGCGATATTCGCCATATTGTGGTGACCGAACCGGGCAATCGCGGCCGGGTTGATCTGGATGCCGCTGATGCGGTTAATACTAACCCGGATATACATGAGCTGGGTTATGTCGTTGAAATGGGGCTTTTGCTGGAGCCGATGTATCAGCGTTTACAGGGGTCCGGAGTTGAATTGATTTCACCGGCTTCGGTGTTGAATTTTAATGTGGCTGCGGATCAGGTCAGCATTCAAATTCGGTGCGGGGGTGACATTTCGGATATCACATCCGCGTTGCTGGTCGGGGCTGATGGCACCCATAGCCAGATACGCCATCAGGCTGGTATTGGTATTTTTGGCTGGGATTATAATCGTTTTGGTCTGGTGGCTTCGGTGGCTTGCGAAAACGGGCATGGCAATGTTGCTTATGAGTGTTTCCGGACTTCCGGCCCGCTGGCTTTTTTACCGCTGGCTGATGGGCGCTTTTCCATTGTATGGGCTGCTACGCCGGCCGAGGCGACACAGTTGTTGGCCATGCATGATGATCAATTTGTCACTGCGCTTCAAAAAGCTGCCGGTGATACTACCATGAAACTGATTGGCACCATTACCTCTACCTCCCGGCGCGCGAGTTTTCCGCTCGAACTCACGGTGGCCAGAAAATTTTCCAAATCGCGACTTGCTCTGGTTGGCAATGCGGCTCATACCGTACATCCGGTGGCGGGGCAGGGTATGAACCTCGGGCTCAGGGATGTGCTTGCACTGGTGGAAATGCTCGATTCCGATCTGGCCCATGACGATCCGGGTCAGTCGATTATGATGCAGGGATATGCTGAAAAACGCCGGGCCGATGTGATGGCCGTGGCCGGATTTACCGAGTCTATGGTGCATGCCTTTGGTAGCAGTGTACCCGGTGTTAAATGGTTGCGTGGCATGGGGCTGGAAAAATTACCGCGTGCTCAATCCTTGTCCGGTCTGCTGTTGCAACAGGCATCAGGAGCAGGGCAGATGAGCTCAAAAAGCAGGGGAGTTATAGCATGATGAGTCATTCCGATCATGTGGATGTGATTATTGTTGGCGGCGGCATGGTGGGGCTGGGGCTGGCATGTGCGCTGAGAAACACCGGTTTGCGGGTTGTGGTGATCGAACGGAATGAGCCGCAGGTGAGAAAATCGCTGGGCAGGGATTGCCGAGTGTCTGCCATTGTGCGCGGTAATGTGCGTATCCTTGAAGGGCTAGGGGTGTGGAAATATCTGCAAGACGATGCCAGTCCGATGCGGCAGATGCGTATATGGGACAATCAGGAAGCCGGCGGTATCCGCTTTGATGCTGCCGAGATCGGTGAGGATGCGCTGGGTTACCTGATTGAGAATTCCTGTACGCAACGGGCGATGCACAAGGCCATGCTGGAAAGTGATGATGTTGAATTCTGCTGTCCGGCCGAAATCTCCACTATCGAATGGCAGCAGGATCAGGTTGCGGTTAAACTGGCCGATGGACGCGTGTTGCACACCCCGCTGATTGTTGGAGCTGATGGCGGTCGTTCCTGGGTGCGCGGGCAGGCAGGCATTGATTGCTGGCAACGTGATTACAAACAGAAAGGGATTGTGGCGACCGTGCGACCGGAAAATCCGCACCGCGGAAACGCATTCCAGCGTTTTCTGCCCACCGGGCCTCTGGCTATGCTACCGATGACCGATAATCTTTGCTCGATTGTATGGAGTGCCGAAAATGCCGAAGCCGATCGTTTGATGGGCATGGATGGTGATACTTTTCTGGATGCTTTGAATCTCACTTTCGGCCCCATGCTGGGTCGCATCAGCGAAGCCGGGGATCGTGCTGCCTTTCCACTGAAAGGACAGCTGGCCAAACACTTCGTGCGTGAACGCGTGGCGCTGGTTGGCGATGCCGCCCACTGTATTCATCCGCTGGCCGGTCTGGGCGTCAATCTGGGGCTGCGGGATGCCATGGTGCTGGCGCAGGAGATTGCTGATGCCAAACGCTTTGATGAAGATTGGGGCGGTTTAGGCGTGCTGGATCGCTACATGAAACAGCGTTTTCCAGATGTGCTGTCGATCATGGGCTCGATGGAAGGATTTCATCAAATTTTTACCAATACATTCCCCGGCCTGAAAGAAATACGCGGCCTGGGCATGCGCCTGATGGGCAACAGCGGCGCAATCAAACAGCTGCTGATGCGCAACTCCACTGGGTTGTCCTTGCCTGTTCCCAAACAGATCAGCTAACTCTGTTGCGTAATCCGACAAGGAAGCGCTTGATTTGTAAGTAAAGGTAAAACGATGCTTTTACCTGAGTGGGCTGATTTTTGCCAGGACGCCAATAAATCAGCATTTCCATAGCGAAAAGAGGTATGAATTGAATATTGATGCATGGCAAATGATGGGATCGGTTGCTGCTTTGGCATTTACACTGGGTTTTCTGGATCAGCTCCGCATGACCTATAAAACACGCGATGTAGACGGGCTATCTCGTTTGCAATGGATAGTGTTTGCAGCTGCATCAGCAATATTTGCTGCATATTATTCTCACTTGGGTCAGTGGCTGATGGTTGCTGTGTCTGTATTCGGAACGCTTTGCTGCCTTGCGATACTGGCAATGATTTTCAAATTCCATCGGGAACCGGTGTGACCGGATAGCCATGGATTATACTACACCTGCGCTTATTAGGCAGTGACTATACTCTATTATATACATGATCCGATGTGCAGCTGGTGCTGGGCATTTCGGCCTCTCTGGACGGCAGTGCAGGCGCAATTGCCGGATGGGCTGAAAGTAAAGTATCTGCTGGGCGGGTTGGCACCGGATTCAGATGTCCCGATGTCAGCGGAAACCCGGACCATGATCCGTCGGCACTGGCGGATGATTGAACATCGGGTTCCGGGAACGTTATTTAACCATGCATTCTGGTCGGATTGCACACCCAGACGGTCAACTTATCCCGCCTGCAGGGCTGTGATTGCGGCCAGGAATCAGTTGCCGGAATATGAGGATGCCATGATTCTGGCCATTCAGCAGGCCTATTATCTGCAGGCCCGCAACCCTTCGGATGAAACAGTACTCATCGAACTGGCAGCTGCTCTGGCACTGGATGTCGACAGATTTCGGACAGAACTGAATGCACCGTTAACGCAGGCGGTTTTCAATGCTGATATGCAACTGGTTCAACAGATGGGAGTACAGGGTTTTCCGGGACTGGTCTTGAACGATACTGCCGGAGTCCGGCACATACATATCGATTACAATGATGCTGATATGATGGTGGGGGCCATTTTGCACGGATGCCATGGCAGTAAATGATGGCCAAGCCCGGATTATCTCCCGTAAACTTTCTGTAAGCCGGTTGCACGCAGGCACAGGGCAAACTCCGGATATTCAGCGCAGCAGGTTTCGATGACGTCGAGGGGAAACGAAACGGCTTCAACTTCATTGACGGCAATGACGCGGGCAACCGGCGGACTTATTTTCGATATGGATATTTCGCCAACGGTTTCACCAGCTTGCTGGGTGGCAACTTCAGTACCATTGATGATGATGGTCACCTTTCCCTTTGTAAGCAGGAAAAGTGCATGATTATCCTCATTCTCCTCAATCAGAATTTGTCCCGAATTGAATGTCTTCAAACATGCGTGCGATGTCAGATTGATCTGGGCCTGTTCTGGCAGGCTGGCGAATAATGCATTTTGCCTTATCCATATCATGGTTTGTGTTGTCTCAGTCATTGTTTTTCTCCGGGTGACAATGACACACTTTAGCGGTTACTCTGACAGCTGCAAACTGAATTGTTGCAAGGGTGGATTGTTGACAATAAAGCAAGCAGATTTGGCCAACTTTTGATGTAAGGAGTTCGATTATTTCTCTTCCCTTTTTTTTACGGGCCTGACTGTGCTGTCCGAACGGTTGATCCATATTCTGCCGCCACAGGTGGCCAACCAGATTGCTGCCGGCGAGGTGGTCGAACGGCCGGCCTCTGCCGTGAAAGAACTGATGGAAAATGCGCTGGATGCCGGTGCAACTCAAGTCAGTATTCGCATCACGGGTGCAGGCAAGAAGGGGATTGTTATCGAGGATAACGGTTGCGGCATGTCGGCTGACGATGCCGAACTGGCACTGCAACGCCATGCGACCAGCAAAATCGAAACATCTGATGATCTGCACCGCATTGCATCACATGGCTTCAGGGGTGAGGCCTTGCCTGCGATTGCATCGGTGTCGCGTTTTCGTATGCAGACAGCGCTGGCAGGCAGTACGGAAGGTATCGAAGTACGGGTCGATGGCGGTTCCGGCCAGGAAATACGTCCGGCAGCGCCGAGGCGGGGCACGCGCATCGAGGTGCTCGATCTGTTCCTGAATACACCGGCCCGGCTGAATTTTATGCGCACGGATAAAACCGAAGAGGCGGCCATCGTTGAAGTTGTTCGTACACTGGCACTGGCCAATTCTGCAGTTGCAATGCTGCTGGAGCTGGACGGGCGCAAGCGATTTGATTTTCCGGCTCAGGATGAGAGGGCCCGGCTGCTAGCTATTATGGGTAAAGACTTTGCTGACAACAGTGTCGAAACATCCATTGAGCACGAGGGGATACAGATTTCGGCCCGTCTGGGATTACCGACGTTTCACCATCGCGATTCCACCAGAATGATATTTCTGGTCAACGGGCGTGTGATCCGGGATAAACAATTGATTGCAGCCATGCGTGCCGGCTACCGCGATGTGATGTTCCATGATCGTTATCCTGTAGCACTGGTGAAAATCGAAATTGATCCGGCCGATGTGGATGTCAATGTGCATCCGGCCAAACGCGAGGTTCGTTTCAGGTCGCCGCAAACGGTACGGGCCGGGGTAGTGGCCTGTATCCGGGCCGGGATTGAATGTATGGGGCAATCGGTATCGTCCACCACTACAGCTCAGGCCATGGGGTCGATGCAGCGCGGCGTGCCTGCTTCATATCAACATACTGCAGCGGGGCGGGCGAGTGCTCCGGGCTCTGATGCCATGCCGCATTTTTCTTCCGGCAACGGCCAATCATCAGGCCGATCGGCATCGATACCTGCTGATTTACAACGGATTTTATTTTCTTCACCGGCTACAGGGGAGCCTGAACACAGCTATCAGGTGGGGGACGCGATTGATCTGGGGCGGCCGCTTGCCCAGATTCATCGCTGTTATATTCTGGCTCAGACCGACAACGGTGTGATCCTGGTCGATCAGCATGCGGCTCACGAACGTATGACCTATGAAAAGCTGAAAAAACAACTGTCCGGGCAATCGGTGGCCAAACAGATGCTGCTTGCGCCGGTTGAACTGAAACTGGATGGCGAAACTGCAGCATGGTTGCATGATCATGTTGAAACATTGGCGGTGTTCGGGGTGGAGATCGATATTGCAGGTGATGAACTGTTCCTGATCCGTTCGGTGCCGGCGATGTTATCGGCAGAACCGGTACAGGAACTGGTCGCGGAACTGGTTTCGACGTGTCAGTTGACTGGAGTCGATTCAGAAGCAGGCAGCAGCGGACAGGCGCGTATTCTCGAACGCTGGCTGGGTAATCGTGCCTGCAAGGGTTCGATCAAGTCGGGTCGCCTTTTATCACATGAAGAACAGGAATCATTGCTTCGAGCCATGGAATCCACACCGAATATTGCCCAGTGCAACCATGGTCGCCCGACCTATGTCTCTCTTTCACTGAACGATCTGGAGCGCCTCTTTGGGCGAAAAGACTAGTTTGAAGGCGGTTGCACTGATGGGCGCAACCGGAACAGGTAAGTCAGCATTGGCGATGTGCGTCGCCAAAGCTGTTGGCGCAAGCATTATCTGCTGCGATTCGATGCAACTGTATCGGGGGCTGAATATCGGCACGGCCAAACCGACGCAGATGGAGCGTGATGCCGTGACACACTATCTGGTCGATTGCTGTGATTTGCCGGATATGTTTTCGGCAGCGCGCTGGGCCAAAGAGGCACGTACCATAATTCAGCAGGAAAATGAGCAGGGGCGAATTCCCTTGATTGTCGGCGGTACCGGTTTGTATTTACGTGCGCTGGTTGAGGGCTTTGCAGATATACCGGCAGAAAAACCGCAGGTGCGGCAACGGTTTGAAGCCTTGCAGAAAGAAGCAGGCACGTCTGCCCTGTATCAGTTACTGCAACACAAAGACCCGGATATGGCCTTGCGTCTGAAAGCGGGGGATACGCAGCGGATTATGCGAGCGCTGTGTGTATGTGAAAGTACCGGTAAAACATTGAGTGCATGGCAGCAACGGGATAGCGAAGCCGTTCCGATCGATTGCCCGGTTTTTGTGCTCGATGTAGAGCGTGAGATTCTTAGGCAACGACTGGCAGATCGTTTTCATGCCATGATGAAAGCTGGCTGGCTGGATGAAGTGCGCTGGCTGGATGAACAGAAACTGCCGGATTCGCATCCGGTTTTGCGGGCGGTAGGTTATCGACAGTTGCTGGATTTTCTGCACGGAAAGATTGTGCTGGAACAGGCTGTAAACGATGGTATTACAGCCACACGTCGATATGCCAAGCGTCAGGTTACCTGGTTTCATAACCAGACACCGGATGCGGTGCATGGCAATCATGTAACATTGGAGAAACTGATGTATGGGTGAAACATACGATGTAGCCATCGAGAAGGATATCGCTATTAGCGTGCATCCTGAATTCCCGACGAAGCAATTAGGTGCTTATGCCTGGAAAGCGCGGGCGGAAGAGTTTGATTTGCTGGTGGATTCCAGTGGCTGCGAACTGGTTGATTCGGTGCGGGTGAATGTACGCAAAATTATTTCTGCCACGCTGTTTGGCTCTGGAAAGGTCGAGGATGTGCGTCTGCGGGTTGAAGCACATGAGGCGAAAGTGGTGTTTGTCGATCATCCGCTGACGCCTGTGCAACAGAGCAATCTGGAAACAGCCTGGGATGCCAAAGTGGTGGATCGGACCGGTCTGATTCTGGAAATTTTTGCAGCCAGAGCACGAACTCGCGAAGGTATATTGCAGGTTGAGCTGGCCAGCCTGAATTATCAAATGGGTCGGCTGGTTCGCAGCTGGACGCATCTGGAGCGCCAGCGCGGCGGTGTTGGCCTGATGGGGGGGCCGGGTGAACGCCAGATCGAGCTGGACCGGCGTATGATTCGCGATAAAATCATATCGCTCGAAAAAGATCTGGAAAAAATCAAACGCATGCGGGCGACCCAGCGGGCCGGGCGGAAAAAGAAAGATCTGCCTACGGTCGCACTGGTTGGATATACCAATGCCGGCAAATCCACCCTGTTCAATCGATTGACCCAGTCCGGTGTTTATGTGGCCGATCAATTGTTTGCCACGCTGGATCCGACGCTGCGATTATTGGAGATCGGCGATAGTTTACGTCTAATGTTATCTGACACGGTGGGGTTTGTGCAGGAATTGCCGCACGAGCTGGTCGATGCATTCAAGGCCACGCTCGAAGAGGTGATCGAAGCGGATTTAATTCTGCATGTGCGTGATGCCTCCGACCCGATGAAAGCAGAGCAGGCCAGGGTTGTGCATGAAACGCTGGAGCAGCTGGGGCTGGTGGGCGATTTTTCACCGTCGATTGTTGAAGTGTTGAATAAAAAAGATCTGGCACCGGAGCTGGAGAGTTATCGGGCTGAAACGATTGCCGGGAGCCGTGTGGCGATTTCGGCCGCAACAGGTGAAGGCATGGAGGAGTTGATCGAATTACTGACCGACTGGCTTTGCCAGGAGATGTATGAGTTGCACCTCAGGCTGGATATTTCCGACGGCAGGGCACTGGCATTTTGTTACCAGCATGGATCGGTGCTCAGTAAAACCGATGGCGATGATACTGTTGATCTGGTGGTGCGACTGAATCCTGCCGACGCCGACCGTTTCGAGGTACAATCCGGTTTGCATGTGCTGAGTCGCTGAATAATTGCTAACGGGGTAAAACCGGAAGATGACGGCAAGACCTCAGTTCGACATAATACGCAGCTCAGTTTATTGGTTCTGAAGTTGTGGCCGGATGGCGCATAAAATCAGAACTTTTTTATCTATTTTCAGGAGATTTCATGTCTGATCGCAGTCAGTTTTTTAATGCCCCGCTTGCCGATAGCGCGGTAGAAGATGCCATTGCCGCCGAGCTTGGTCGTCAACAACATACGCTGGAGCTAATCGCCAGTGAAAATATTGTGTCCAAAGCGGTCATGCAGGCGCAGGGCTCGGTGATGACCAATAAATATGCCGAAGGTTATCCCGGTCGCCGCTATTACGGTGGTTGTGAGTATGTCGATGCAGTGGAACGTCTGGCGCAGGAACGCGCCCGTGAATTGTTCGGTGTCAAACATGTCAATGTGCAACCTCATTCCGGTTCGCAGGCCAATATGGCTGTGTATATGGCTGTGCTGAACCCCGGAGACACGATCATGGGTATGGATTTGTCACATGGCGGGCATCTCACCCATGGTTCGCCGGTCAATTTCTCAGGACGTTTGTATGAGGTGGTGGCTTACGGTGTGCGTAAGGACAATGAATTAATCGATTACGATGTGATGCAGAAAATGGCCGAGGTACAGCGCCCGAAAATGATTATTGGTGGTGCTTCGGCTTATGAACGGCAAATCGATTTTGCCCGGATGCGCGAAATTGCCGATTCGATCGGCGCGATTCTGATGGTGGATATGGCGCACTATGCCGGCTTGATTGCAGCCGGTGTGTATCCGAGCCCTGTCGGTCATGCGCATGTGATTACCACCACCACACATAAAACTCTGCGCGGCCCACGTGGCGGCATGATCCTCACAGATGACGATGATCTGGCCAAAAAGATCAATTCGCGCATCTTCCCAGGCATTCAGGGCGGCCCGCTGATGCATGTGATTGCAGCCAAGGCGGTTGCTTTCGGAGAAGCGCTGGGCGATCAGTTCAAGGCGGATCAGAAACAGGTGATTGCCAATGCACGCGCGCTGGCCGCCACTTTGAGCGAAAGCGGCTTGCGTATCGTATCCGGAGGGACGGATTGTCATATGTTCCGTGTGGATGTGCGCCCGCAGGGTTTGACCGGCAAACAGGCGGAAGAAGCGCTGGAAGCAGCCGGCATTACCACCAATAAAAACACCATCCCGTTTGATCCGGAATCACCGTTTGTTACATCCGGTATTCGCATTGGCGCATCGGTGATTACGGCACGCGGTATGCAGGAGCCTGAAGCGCAGCTGATTGGCGAACTGATTTTGCAGGTGTTGAAAGCGCCGGAAGATGAGGGGATTCATCAGACTGTTGCTGATGAGGTTCGTAAACTGACAGGTCGTTTCCCGGTGTACGAGAGTTAAGGTTTTTCGAAGCTGAATCCGGATTCTGAATGTATTGCCCGTTTTGTTCCCATAACGATACCCGCGTGGTCGATTCCCGTGTGGTGGAAGAGGGGGCTGCTGTGCGCCGACGGCGTGAATGCGAAACGTGTGGTAAACGTTTCTCGACCTATGAGCGGGCAGAGCTGAGGCTGCCTCTGGTCATTAAAAAAGATGGTACGCGCCAAGCGTTTAATCTTGAAAAGATTCGATCTGGAATGCAAAAAGCCTTGGAAAAACGGCCAGTTTCGGCCAGTCAGTTAGAGCATGGCATGAATGCTGTGATCCGTGCAGTGCAGGAAAGCGGCGAATCCGAAATTGCTGTTTCGAGTCTGGGTGAATTTGTCATGGAGCAACTGCGTGAACTTGATGGCGTGGCTTATGTGCGATTCGCCTCGGTGTATCGTGAATTCAAGGATGTGGATGAGTTTCTGACTGCCGTGAAAACGGCAATGGGAAAAAAGGAGTAAATCATGGCTGTCAAAATTGCAGTATTGCCGGGTGACGGCATCGGGCCTGAAATTGTAGCTGAGGCCGTCAAGGTGCTGGAAATATTAAACAACTCATTCGGGTTGGATGCCAGCTGGGAAGAGGGCACGATTGGCGGGGTTGGCTATGATGTGGATGGTGATCCTTATTCTGAATCGACCCGCAAGCTGGCGCATGCTTCTGATGCCGTGTTATTGGGCGCGGTAGGCGGCCCCAAGTGGGAGGCGCTGGATAAACCGATGCGCCCCGAAGCCGGTCTGTTGGGCATTCGCGCCGATCTCGGCCTGTTCGCGAATTATCGGCCTACTAAAGTGCATAGTCAGTTACTGGATGCTTCGACGCTGAAGCCTGAAGTGATTGATGGTGTTGATATTCTGGTGGTGCGCGAACTGGTGGGCGGCATTTATTTCGGTCAGCCGCGTGGAATCGAATCCGTTGATGGCGAACGTCGCGGCTACAATACGATGGTGTATACCGAGAGCGAAACTCGCCGCATTGGGCGCACGGCATTTGAGGCGGCGCGTCTGCGCTCAAATCGGGTGTGCAGTGTCGAAAAGGCCAATGTGCTGGATGTATCCGAATTGTGGCGCAGCGTGATGATTGAATTACACGCGTCTGAATTTTCAGATGTCGAGCTGTCTCATATGTATGTCGATAATGCAGCCATGCAGCTGATTCGCAATCCACGTCAATTCGATGTGATTGTGACAGGAAATCTGTTTGGCGATATTTTATCGGATGAAGCATCCATGCTGACCGGCTCGATCGGTATGTTGCCATCGGCATCTATTGGTGAAAAATTTGCCATGTATGAACCGATTCACGGTTCCGCTCCTGATATTGCCGGTCAGAACAAGGCCAATCCGCTGGCGACGATTCTATCGGTTGCCATGATGTTGCGCTTCTCGCTGGATCGTACTGATCTGGCTGACAAGGTTGAACAGGCTGTGGAAAATACGCTGGATGCAGGTATTCGCACGGTGGATCTTGCTTTTGGCGGCGAAGCTTCGGTTTCCTGTTCAGCGATGGGCGATGCAGTGTGTGCTG
>CAZBEN010000006.1:0-38630 GCA_964490955.1 uncultured Zetaproteobacteria bacterium
ATCTCCATCCCCTATCCGCAAATGGATGTACACCTCGACAATTCGGCAGGATAGCTGATTTGTCGAGCTCTACTCGCCCGCAGGGTGAGGGCCACGGATGGCCCGAATCACAATAAGGCAGGATGCCGTTTGGACGGGTTTCAGCCCGCCCGAAGGGTGAGGCACATGGATGTGCCGAATCACAAACCTGAACAACGAACCTTTTATCAGTTCAATAATCCCTCTAATGCGGAAGCGCTGGAAACCGGCAAGTTACATTGGAAATTCTCACAGACGTATGCCGTAACTTTATTATCAATGGTTTTCTGACCTCGGGTGAATGAAGCCAGTTGTTCAATCTCTGCACCGTGCCATAACACCACATCATTGGGCCTGTAACGCTGACGGATGATGTCTAGCATAGACTTTGCATCATCTGATTCCCTGTCACCCACCAGTACGATTTCTCTGCCTTTGCTTTCAGCCATCAGTACGACGGAAAGCAGGTGCAAAACACCCGATGGTGCCCGCTCGGCGGTGCCGGCAAAATGATCCGCGACAGCCGCTGCCTCGGAGGCCAGGTCAGCATCGCCGGTCAAACGGGACAGGCGCAGCAGATTATGCATGGCCACAGCATTGCCGGAAGGTAATGCGCTATCGAATATTTCCATCGGACGTGCAATCAGTTCATCACTTTGGCCGGTTTGATAAAAACCACCATCCTTGCCCTTGAATCGGCGCAACATGATGTTGTTCAATTTCAACGCTTCAGCCAGCCAGCGGGGCTCAAAACTTGCTTCATACAGTTCAGTCAGCCCCCATACCATTGAGGTATAATCCTCCAGTTGGCCTGCAATCGCTGATTTCCCGGCACGCCAGCGATGCAACAGCTCGCCTTTATTGTCACGCAGATGGGTCAAAACAAAATCAGCCGCTTTGGCAGCGGCCTGCACATAACGGGGTTCATCGAGAACTTTACCGGCAAAAGTCAGCGCGGCGATGGTCATGCCATTCCAGTCCGTCAACACCTTGTCATCACGAAATGGATGAATACGATGATCCCGAACGGCCAGCAGTTTTTTCCTGTCGCCCGCAAAAGCAGCCAGATCGACCGCACCGGACCGGTACAGAATATTGGCGCCGGTTTTCTGATGCGTGGCTTCATCGGAAAAGTTTCCCGCTTTTTCCACGCCATAGGCATGCATGAAATCATCGGAACGTTTGCCGAGCACAGCACGGATTTCATCAGCAGACCAGACATAAAACTTTCCTTCTTCACCCTCCGAATCAGCATCCTCGGCCGAGTAGAATGCACCATCGCTATCGCGCATATCACGCAACAGATATTCGGCGATATCACGCGCTGTAGCGGCAAAACTCTGATTCCCGGTAGCCAGCCAGCCTTCGCTATAGGCCATCATCAGCATGGCCTGGTCATAGAGCATTTTTTCAAAATGGGGCAACAACCAGTTGGCATCGGTCGAATAGCGATGGAAGCCACCACCCAGCTGATCGTGAATACCACCGCGCTGCATGGCAACCAGTGTTTTTTCCACCATCGTCAGCGCTTCCGGTTGATGCCTGAGTTCCCCGTAACGCAGCAGAAACAACAACCGCTGCGCGGTCGGAAATTTGGGGGCACCACCGAATCCGCCATGACTGATATCAAAGGCTTTGGCCGTGTCCTGATAAGCCTTGTCGATCAGGGCTGCATCCATCTCGCCCGGTGCGGCCATATCAATACTGCGCGTGAGTGCAGAACCGATCGATTCGGCTGAATCTTCAATGCGCTTTCGATCATGCTGCCACATCTCGCCAATTCGGTTGGCCAGTTCAATCAGGCCGATTCGACCGAAGCGGTTGTCTTTGGGTAAATAGGTAGCGGCGTAAAACGGTTTTTTGTCCGGTGTCAGCAGCAGGTTCAGCGGCCAGCCGCCTGAGCCATTGATCATCTGGGCCGCATGCATATAAACCGCATCGATATCCGGCCGCTCTTCCCGGTCCACCTTGATAGCGATAAAATACCGATTGAGTACTTCGGCCACTGCCGGATCCTCGAAGGATTCATGCTCCATGACATGGCACCAGTGGCAGGTCGAATAACCGATAGATAGAAAGATCGGTTTATTCTGCATCCGCGCCAGAGCAAAGGCACCTTCGCCCCATGGCAGCCAGTTGACCGGATTATGTGCATGTTGCTGCAAATAAGGGCTGGATTCGTGGATCAGGGCGTTGGTGTATTTCGGTTCGACTTTGGCCATCTGAACTTCCTCGCTTGATGCTGGCATCAACAGGAGATTAGACGCCAGCAGTCCGATAATCATCCATAGTGATTTGACGGGATTGAGACTGATAAAATGTGCGCTGATAGGGTTATGTCTCTTTGCGTACGGCAAACGACAAGGCTTCGCCCGGCTCATCACCAAGTGTGATCACCGAATGCCACACACAGGTATCCGGATCACGCTGCGGCATCAGCAACACATCGCCGGTATGCAGGATAAATCCATAACCGCGCTCGACCAGTTGCCGGATGAACAAGGGGGAATGGTCCATGACAACCTCTACCAGTTCATGGTCGAATTCATCCATATACGCAGACAGGTGTTGCCGATCTGCAATCAGGCGATCCAGTTCACCCCGTGCATCGCTATCGGGCAACAGGCGCTCTATTTCGCCGGCATGCTTCTCATCCCGGACAAAGGCAATCAGTTCATCCATCAAAACCTGTTTGTTCAATGCCAGCCAGAAGGTGCTGCCGGAGATTTGCCCGTACACCACGCCGTCATGACCCCGTTCGACATCGTGGTGCATCTGGGCCCCGCCATTGGGGGCGTTGAAATACACAATGCGTTCCACAAATGCCGGCGCTCCGCCCACCACCGTTTGCAACATCGTGTTGATGGGCCCGTTTTCGGTGATCACTGCCGATTCGGGGAACATGGCATTACACAAACATCCGGCCCAGCGCTGACGTTCGGGATCGGAAGCCACATCTTCCAGACACTCCATACCAAACGAAAAACGAAAGCGCAGCGATGCATCGGCTTCGATAAAAGACAGCCAAGAAGCCTTGCACCAGAGATCTTCTGCCACACAACGTCGCTCACCATCCCTGTCAGTTTCCGCATCAAAATAGATTTTCTCGATGCCCTGCTCATCGTGTTCTTCAAAGGATGAGGCCACCAGCGGGAAATGCGCTTGCAATCGATGCCTGTACGGAGGCTGTTCCAGAATCGTGGATACCTCCCCTGTTTCCAGCGTTTGCTCCATCAACCGGCGGGATTGCCGGATTTCAGATTGCCATGGCTGCAAATCCAACACCCCGGGCAACAGCACAGCTGCATCGGCCTGCCAGTGCCGGATCACTGTTTCTGTATCCGGCATTTCCGCCCGTGTCAGTTGCTGGACAACACCCAGCTCATAACCACGGCGTTGTAATTGAAAACAGCCTTCCGCCTGTCCTGCCTCGTCCAAAAAACGTATCACAACGGCCCCGCCTGCAGCAGAGCCCCGGTGGCTTCATCCTCAAATGGCGCGAATGCTTTTCTGAAACGCTCCGCCAAATGACGGGCTGACTTCAGATATGCTTCGGGATCATGCCATGTTGCTGCGGGATCGAGTGATTCCGGCATTTGCAGGCCGAACACCGGATGTGTTCGAAATCCGCCCTGTTCGAGTTTCCCGCTCAGCGCATCCGTCAGCAGTGAGCGCGTCAAATCGATATCCATGCGCTCACCCACACCGTAGCCGCCACCGCTCCAGCCGGTATTGAGCAACCAGACAGTCACATCGCCCTGCCTGATTTTTTTGCCCAGCATATTGGCATAAACACAGGGGTGTCGCGCCATGAACGGAGCCCCGAAACAGGGGCTGAAAGTGGCCTTCGGCTTGGTCACGCCCGCTTCAGTGCCGGGTATCTTGGCCGTATATCCCAGCAGAAAATAATACATTGCCTGTTCCGTGGTCAGTTTCGAAATCGCCGGCAATACTCCGAAAGCATCGGCCGTCAGCATGATAATATGGCTGGGCTGGCCGGCCACACCGGGATAAATGGCATTGGGAATAGCCTGAACCGGATAGGCAGCCCGCGTATTCTCGGTCAGGCTGATGTCATCAAAATCCACCCGCCGTGTTTCCATATCAAGGCCGATATTTTCAAGGATCGTCCCGAATCGTTTGGTGGCATGGTAAATCAGCGGTTCTTTCTGCTCCGAAAGATGGTCCACCTTGGCATAACAACCGCCCTCGAAATTGAAAATATCGTGGTCACTCCAGCCTATCTCATCATCACCGACCAGCTTGCGGTCAGGGTCGGACGACAAGGTGGTTTTGCCGGTGCCGGACAGCCCGAAAAAGATGGCCGATTCACCATCCTTGCCAACATTGGCCGAGGCATGCATCGGCAGCACATCCTCATCCGGCAACAGATAGTTCATGATCGTGAATATCGATTTCTTGATTTCGCCGGCATAGGCCGTGCCGCCGATCAGGGCAATGCGGCGGGTCAGATGCAAAATCACAAAGGCTTCCGAATGGGTGCCGTCATGGCTGGGCATGGCATGGAAATGCGGCACATGCAGCACTGTAAATTCCGGCTCGTCAGCTGCAATCTCCCGCCCGATATCCACCGGACGGACAAACATGGTGCGGGCAAACAGGGCATGCCAGGCATCCTGGGTGATCACCCTGAGCGGTTTTTCATAACGCGAATCCGCCCCCCCGACCAGACAATCCTCAACATAAATCTGCTTGCCTTCGAGATAGCGCTGTACACGTGCATACAGGGCATCGAACTGAGCTTCGGGAAAAGCGCGGTTGAAATCGCCCCACCATACCTTGTCATGCGAACCGGCATCATCGACAATGAACTTGTCTTTCACGGCACGGCCGGTGAAATGGCCGGTACGCACCACCAGTGCACCCAGATGGGCCAGGTGCCCTTCCCGATTGCGGATCACATGCTCATACAAACGCGGCGTGGGCAGATTCCAGAACACATCTTCCAGATTTTTCAGACCCAAATGGCTCAGTGCCAGCTCTTCACTCACCTTGTTCCTGTTGTACGGCATCACTACCTCCGTTCAAGCTTTATCGCATGTCTGAATCACACCGATATGCTGTACCAAATTGAGTCGTTTGCAATGCAAACCACGCATTCAGGCACCCGGCAAAACCCTCTCGTAATCCCGTGTCAGCCTTCGTCTAATAATATACCTCACGGGCGGGGACGTCCCCGGTAACCACGGCATTGGCTCCGATGATCACAGCATCACCAATCGTGACTCCCGGCAATATTTTGGCGCCACCGCCGATCCATACACCGTTACCAATGCGCACCGGACGGGCAACACACACGCCTTGTCGCCTTGCTTCTGCATCTTTGGGGTGATCGGATGTATAAATATGCACACCGGGGCCGAGCAACACATCATCGCCAATGATGATGGGGGCAGCATCCAGCAGCACACAGTGGAAATTGGCATAAAAGTTTTTTCCCACATCAATATTCACCCCGTAATCACACTGAAAACCGGGCTCCAGCACACAACTGCCCAGCGCTTTGAACAGGCCTTTGATATGTTTCATATTGCCGGGGCTCGGGTGCGCATGAAATCTGGCGCAGGCCAATCTCGCCTGTTCCCTTAAGCGCCGCAGTTCAGGATCCAGACAATTATAATCCAGACCGGAGACCATTTTCTCAAATTCACGCATCTACTTCTCCCTCTGCCCCGACATATCAGGACCAAACTGTATACCGCCCCTCACAATTGCAAGCGAGGGCAAAACCGCGCTTTTACCTGAGCGAACTGTTTTTGCCGGGATGGCAATAAATCAGCATCGCCTTAATATGTCGTCATGCAAATCAGCCAGGATTCCCGAACCTATTACGAACGCATTGGTGGCGAAGTACCTTTACGACAACTGGTACATTGTTTCTATCATCACATGAATACCCTGCAGGAGACCGGAGAAATCCGTGCCATGCATGCTGATGACCTGAGCAATGCCGAAGACAAACTGTTCATGTTTCTTTCCGGCTGGATGGGTGGCCCGTCACTGTATATCGAACGTTTCGGCCACCCCCGCCTGCGCATGCGCCACCTGCCGTTCACTATCGACGAATCCGCCCGCGATCAATGGATACTGTGCATGAAACATGCCCTGGATGATGTGGTGGAAGATCAACCGCTGCGTGAAGAATTACTGCATGCCCTGCACGGCGTCGCCGACTTCATGCGCAACCAGTAATGGTACCCAACCCGATTCAGGGGACACATCAATCGATGATGTAATCGGCTGTAATGATTTCCAGCACATGACCGTTCGGGTCCTTGAAATACACACCCCGGCCACCGTATTTATGATTGATCAGGCCATTCTCCAAATCGTAAGGCTCGCTACCACAGGGGATGCCACTGTCCTGAATGCGGCCAAAGATGCGATCAAACTGGTCGTCACTGACTTTGAACGCGTAATGGATGGATGAGAAATTTTCCCGGTTGCAAAAATCCAGCGTCAGCGTTGAGTTGACGTTCACAACGGCAAAATGCCCCCATTCTTTGACAAATTCAAAACCGAATATGTGCTCATAGAATCTGGCTGATGCGACATGATCGTGTGCAGGCACAATGGTATGATTCAAGGTGATTTCCATAGCTGCCGATCTCCTTTTTACTTAGCCACAATGGACAACTGTTTCCCCTGGCTGCAAGCCGGGGAAGACAGGGATCAGGCGTTTTTCAGTTTAAGGGCTTGAAACACTTCGTCGGCGTGAAAGGAAGAGCGTACCAGCGGTCCTGAGGCTACCATGCCGAAGCCTTTTTTCTCGGCCAGGTATTTCAGCTCGTCGAATTCTTCCGGCGTCCAGTATTTCATCACCGGGTGATGTTTGACGCTCGGCCTCAGATACTGGCCGATGGTCAGGATATCGACACCTGCTTCGCGCATATCATCAAGCACCTGCAGTACTTCATCACGTTCTTCTCCCAGGCCCAGCATAATGCCTGATTTAGTTACGACAGATGGATCAAGCTCCTTTGCTCGCTGCAGCAAACGCAAGCTCGTGAAATAACGGGCACCGGGACGTATCGAGCGATACAAACGCGGTACAGTCTCCAGGTTGTGATTAAAAATATCCGGCTTTGCATCGATAATCGTATCCAGACAGCTGGCCGGTTTTCGCTGAAAATCAGGGGTCAGGATTTCTATGGTCACATCCGGCTGCCGTGCTTTGAGCTCCCGGATCACCGTCGCATAGTGGCCGGCACCGCCGTCCTTGAGATCGTCCCGGTCCACTGAGGTGACCACCACATGTTTCAGTCCGATCTGGGCTACAGCTTTGGCCAAATTGACCGCTTCATCCGGATCAATCGGATCAGGCCTGCCTGTCGCCACATCGCAGAATGCACAGGTACGTGTACAGACACGTCCAAGAATCATGAACGTTGCCGAACCCTGTTTCCAGCAACCTCCGATATTCGGGCAGGATGCTTCTTCACATACCGTGTTCAGTTTGAGCTCGCGCATCATTTGCACAATGTCTTTATATTCTTTCGACATTGGCGCACGCACTTTTAACCATTTGGGTTTACCGATCATCGGCTCGCCCTGACCGGCTGTCTGGATGGGAATCACTTTACGGCTCATAGCGCCAAGGCTAGCGCATCCATCCATTTCGTAAATCCATCATATTTTATGGACAATTCAGGTTGGATCGAAAATAAACAGGCGTGCTTTTCAGCGCAATTATTGGCATGCTTCGTGATCATAAACTGCGTATTTGTGCAGTCCTCGGAGTAATTGAATGAGTTTAAACTGTTTTATGAAGCTGTTTGCTGCAGCTATTGCGGCATCGTTTGTGGGTTACTATGTCTTGTCAGCAATTAATCCAATGGGAATACCTGCGGCCTCTCTGTTTGCCACCGGCATAACCCTGGGCACAATTTTTGGTGGCCTGCTTGTTGCCCTGGCTCCAAAACCCGGCACATCGGCCAAGGAAGACACGACCACCAGTAATATTTATGTCGGTAATCTGCCGTTTAATGCCGGTAGTGATGATGTCAAAAACCTGTTTGCACCTTATGGCGAAATTATCGATATCCGACTGGTGAAAGATAGACGAAGCAAACGATTCAAGGGTTACGGGTTTGTGGAAATGCCAGCAGCTGATGCCAAATCAGCCATTCAACACCTTGATGGTACCGACTACGCCGGGCGCACCCTGCGCGTCAATGAGGCCAAAAAGAAAGGTGAAGAATAAGCGTCAGCAATGAGACATCAGGCGTGAAGAAGAAATAATTCTTCCCTCACGCCTGCCCCTTATCTCTGAGTTTTCCTGCGTTTACGCACTGCTTCAGCCAATGTATGCAACAGGGCTTCCGAATCTTCCCAGCCCAGACATGCATCGGTAATACTGATACCAAATGCCGGTTGCTCGCCGGCAATGATATTCTGGCGTCCCTCGTGCAAATGTGATTCGATCATAACACCGGTGATACAGCGATTACCGGCTGCAATCTGACCGGCCAGATCTTCACCCACATCAATTTGCCGTTTAAACTGTTTACGGCTATTGGCATGACTGCAATCCACCATCAGATGACATGGCAAGCCGGCTGCTTCCAGTTCAGCCACTGCACGAGCCACGCTGTCAGCATCATAGTTCGGCTCCTTGCCACCGCGCAAAATAATATGACAATCATCATTGCCCAAAGTAGAAAAAATAGCTGATTTACCCTGCTTGGTCAGCGATAAAAACACATGTGGGTGACGCGCTGCATGAATGGCATCTACGGCGATCCGAAAACCGCCATCGGTTCCGTTTTTGAAGCCTACCGGACATGAAAGCCCACTGGCCAGCTCCCGATGACCCTGCGATTCCGTCGTGCGCGCACCAATGGCGCCCCAGCTGACCAGATCCGCGACATATTGCGGTGTAATCAGATCCAGGAATTCAGTACCTGCAGGCACGCCCATTTCATTGATGTCCAGCAACAGCTTGCGCGCCAGCCGGATACCTTTGTTGATTTCAAAACTTTCATCCAGATTGGGATCATTGATCAACCCCTTCCACCCCACAGTCGTGCGCGGTTTCTCGAAATAAACACGCATGACAAGTAACAGATCTTTGCCAAGCTCCTCGCGCATACGCTGAATATGGCGTGCATATTCGAGGCCTGCTTCCGGATTATGAATTGAACACGGGCCGGTAATGACCAGCAACCGGTCATCTTCGCCCTGCAGAATTTCATGGATGGTATTGCGGGTATCATGCGTGGTACGGGCAGCTATTTCGCTGATCGGATACTCGGCATGTACCTGTTCCGGTGCTGCGATTTCACTCATGCCGCTAATGCGGATATCGTCGGTAATGTACTTCATTGCCATGGTGTTCTTATGCCTTCCTGCCAGTCATTTGCCAGCGTGCTACGCCTGCGGCGGCGCAGTATCGCAGAAAATAAACAAAACTGTTAGCCCTTCAGGTTCACCGCCAACAGCGCATGCTCGGCCGGTTTGACCGGCACAGGGATTTTGACCTGATGGCCACTTCCCGGCGCGACCTCCATCGGATTGCCGTAACGGGCATCGTTGATGGCATCGACCGTGAATGTGGTGTTGCCGTCCGGATTGACCAGCTCAACCGAATCCCCGAGCGCGAATTTGTTTTTCACAATCACTTCAGCCAACTTTCTATCAGCATCGTAACCTACCACCTCGCCGACAAAACGCTGTACATCGAACGTCGAATTTCCGGTCTCATAACTCTGGGTGGCCGATGAGCGTTTGCGGGTAAAAAAGCCATCGGTGTAGCCCCGGTTGGCCAGTGCATTGAGCTGAAACAACAGTGACTCATCGAACGGTTTTCCGGCCACCGCATCATCAATGGCCTGCCGGTAGGTTTGCGCTGTGCGTGCCACATAATAATGTGATTTGGTGCGCCCTTCGATTTTCAGCGAATCCACCCCGATCTGCACCAGTCGCTCCACATGCTGAACGGCGCGCAAGTCTTTGGAGTTCATAATATAGGTGCCGTGCTCATCCTCGAATATCGGTATCTGTTCATCCGGCCGGTTCGGTTCGGTCAGTGTATAGACCTTATCTGCCAGCGGATGCCGCTCCACCTGTCCGGTTTCTGCAAAGGGCTGCGTATTCATACCGTCAAGAACCTGATTCGGAAGAATCGGAATAATATCGCCGGAAATATCCTCGGCGGCTTTTTCCATGTCGTATTCCCAGCGGCAAGCGTTGGTGCAGGAACCCTGATTGGCATCACGGTGATTAAAATAGCCGGATAACAAACATCTGCCCGAATACGCCATACAGAGCGCCCCGTGCACGAACACTTCCAGCTCCAGATCCGGACACTGCTGGCGAATCTCGGCCACTTCATCGAGCGACAGTTCACGCGATAGAATGATTCGGGAAATACCGACCGACTGCCAGAATTTCACCGCTGCCCAGTTCATCGTATTGGCCTGAACCGACAGATGAACCGGCATATCCGGCCACTTTTCGCGCACCATCATGATCAGGCCCGGATCGGCCATAATCAATGCGTCCGGCTGCATATCAATCACCGGTTGCATATGCTCCAGATAACGTTTGAGCTTGTTGTTGTGCGGCAACAGATTGCTGGCGACAAAAAACTTCCGTCCGAGCGCATGCGCCTCGTCAATGCCGGTTTTCAGGTTTTTCAGCTGGAAATCATTGTTGCGCACACGCAGGGAATAGCGTGGCTGGCCAGCATAGACGGCATCAGCACCAAAAGCGAATGCATAGCGCATATTTTTGATGGTACCGGCCGGAGCCAGTAATTCGATATCGGCTTTCATGATTTACCCTTTTCAGTTTTTCCCTTCTCAACAAGATCACGCACCAGCGCCAGGTGCAAACGCAGATCATACAATTCCTGCGCATAGGACAGCGGCACATGAACCTTCCTGATTTCCGATTCAATACGATTCAGATCGTCCAGCAATGTTGTGGTATCGCTATCACTCAGCGCCGCATCAATTTGCCCCAGCTCTTCATACCAGCGATAAATCCGTGAGCGAATGCGCCAGCGATACAACGGCGGCAATACTTTGAACAACGGCAACAACAGCGCAATAAACGGCAGCAACATGATTTTCAGCCGATCCACCAGTGTGGCCGCCCAGAACGGCAGAAAGCGCTGCAAGAACGGCGGTCCGGATTTATAAAACCGTTCGGCTTCCTTGCTCAACGCTACCCCTGCATGCCGGGGTGACGGGAATGCCCCCGGCCCTGAAAACAGGCTGCTGCCGGCATGAATCGCTGTCGCCGCCTGCATGATTAAACCCTGCAAGGCAGGATGCATATCCTCACCCACCATAAGCGTGGCCGTGCTGGCCAAAAGTGTTTTTTCCTGTGCCGGTTTATTCAACGCCAGGTCCAATGCACCTTGTGGTACGGTCACCGATGACAACGCATCCAGTCTGCGCGTATAGGCGTCGGCGCGTGTTATGCTCATTAATCGAATATCATCACTGGGCAGTAATGTCTGTACTGACTGACTGCTCGCTGCCGAAACAACAAAGACAGCATCCAGTTCCGCCCGCATCAACGCCTTGCCCGCTTCTGTCGTACCGGATGAGACGATTGTCGCCACGTTTTCGTCAACACCGTTCTCTTTGAGCAACTGCAAGGCAATGGCTCTTGTGCCACTGCCGACCAAACCGACTGCAATACGCTTTCCTTTCAACTCATGGAGAAAGCGTATGTTCAGATCACTGCGCAGGAAAATCCATAACGGTTCATAATACATACTGCCCAAGGATTGCAGTTTATGCTCTGCGGCTGTAACAATCCCGCTCTGAACAAATGCAATGTCGGCAGCCCCTGATGCCAGCCGCTGAACATTCTCCAGCGAGCCGGCTGATTCCAGGATATTGACTGTGATTCCACGCTGCTTGAGGTAATTCCGATAGCGCTCGGCATTAGCATAGTAGGCACCACCCTTTTGCCCGGCTGAAAAAGTCAGTGTTGTTGGTGGCGCCGGATCAACAAACTGGTAGGCAATCCCGAAACCCAGCACAGCCAGAATCATAGCTGGGATATAGATTTTTAATTTATCAGCGCTCATAGCGGCGAAGTGTAAAGAAAGTCAGCACAAGTGCATCCATGCACTTATTCAGGACAAACAAAAGCCCGGCAACATGGCCGGACTTCTGACTGAAACCGCTTACTGAATATCCTTATCCGGAATGACCAGCATTTCGACACGTCGATTCAGTTGCATGCCTGCTTCCGTCTCGTTGGATGCCCTCGGCTGCATTTCGCCTCGACCTTCGGTCACAATTCTGCGCGAATCGACACCGCGATCGGACAGATACCATTTCACTGCCTGCGCCCGCTGTTCAGAAAGGCGCTGATTGTACTCGGCTGATCCGCGGCTATCGGTATGGCCGGTAATCTTGATCGTACTGCGCGGATAACGATTCAGAATATCAGCCACCTTATCCAGCGTATTGTGGAATGCCGGCGTCAACTGGGCAGAATTATAGGCAAATGACACTTCAGAGTTCATGGTGATTTTCAGGTTCTCATTTTTCAAACGCTCAACCTCAATCTGATTGGTACGGCGCTCTTCAGCCAATTGCCGATTAAACTCGGCTTGCTGCTTGTCCATATACACACCGGTACCGGCACCGAGCACCCCGCCGGCAGCAGCACCAACCAATGCACCGCGCAATGCACCACCGGAATGATCGCCCTGATAGCCGATCACTGCACCGGCAATTGCCCCCAGTGCAGCACCTGCAGCAGCATTTTCCTTGGTATGCTTGTTTGGATCATTCGGATTACTGGCACAAGCCGTCAACACAAGCCCCGCGGCAATGGTCATAAACATGATTCGTTTCATTTCTTGTTCCTCCGTGATTATCAAACAGCCCCTTTTACGTTACAAACGTAAAGTCGTTCTGAATTGACGAGCAAAAATTAACCTTATCGAAAGTCTATATGCTATGACAGGCATCACCAAGTGGAATTTACGCGCTATTTGCACATAAGGGGAGAAGCAAACACGCCACCTGTCCTTTTCGGCCCCGCTGTTTTCATTCATGATTACGATATGGACACCACAACTATTCGATTCAGCATATTTTTCCTGGTGCTGCTGATCATGATCGCAGCTGAAGCCCTTGCCCCACGCCGGCCGTTGAGCCTTGGGCGGGCACGATGGCCGGCCAATCTGGGCATCGTGGTCATGAATGCGTTGACCGTGCGTTTGTTGCTGCCGGGCGGCGCAATCGCTGCCGCATTATGGGCTGAGGCACACGGCTTCGGACTGTTCAACTGGCTAAACTGGTCAGACAGCCTGGAAATTATCGCAGCAGTCATTCTGCTCGATCTGATTATTTACGGACAACATGTGCTGTTTCATGCCGTGCCGGTGTTGTGGCGGCTGCATATGGTACATCATGCCGACCGCGACATTGATGTCACCACCGGCCTGCGCTTTCATCCGATTGAGATCATCCTGTCGATGCTGATCAAGATAACCGTTGTTGCATTGCTTGGCGTTCCCATTATAGCTGTCATTATTTTTGAAATCGTACTCAACGGCATGGCCATGTTCAATCATGCCAATGTTCGGCTGCCGGGAAAAGTGGATAAGCTGCTGCGGCGGCTGGTCATCACGCCGGATGTGCACCGGGTACACCACTCTGTTCTCAAACCCGAAACCAATAGCAACTACGGCTTCAATCTGTCTGTCTGGGACCGTCTGTTCGGCACATACCGCGCGCAGCCGGAATATGGACATACAAAGATGACCATCGGGCTGGAACATCTGCAATCCGCGCCAACGCACAGGCTCGGTTTTATGCTGCGCTTGCCGTTTAACGGTGATATCGGCCAGTATCCGATTTTCAAACATCAAAAAAGTCGGCATGGGTAAAACAGTATGAGTGAAAACAATCCGGATGAAGAGCATGTCAACCGTTGCGAATGCGCCGGTAAAACATTTGAACAATTAAAAGCATTTGAAAATTTTGAAACAGCGCAAGCCGCAACCCGGTGTGGCATCGAATGTGGTGGCTGCGTGCCCTATATTAAACTGATGTTCGCTTGTGGTGAAACCGCATTCGATATCGATGATCCGCGCCTAACCGAGTACGAATAAGTATGCAGGCCGGTAGCAACCATCACCCGCTGATCGGTGCCGCCGCATTTGTGGTGATCATCGCCGGCATGCAGGCTGCCGCTTCGCTGCTGGTCCCCTTCCTGCTGGCTGCATTTATCGCCATCATCTGTCTGACACCACTGAACTGGCTGACCGGCAAACGAATCCCTGCTGCTGCTGCCGTGCTGATTATCGCGCTCGTCATCATCGTAGCGGGTTTACTGATCGGCGCTTTTGTCGGTTCCTCGGTGGCGGATTTTTCGCGGAATTTGCCAGCTTATCAGGATCGCCTGCAAGCATTGACCGGCAACACGATGCACTGGTTCGCCGGATGGGGCATTTCCATCTCATCACAGTCCCTGTTTGATGCGCTCAACCCGTCTGCAGCCATGGGATTGGCCGGCAAACTGTTGTCCGGACTGGGCAATGCAGTGACCAACACCTTCCTGATTGTATTAACGGTGATTTTCCTGCTGATCGAAGCAACTGCCCTGCCGCATAAATGGAATGCCATTGGAGCCCGAGCACCATCCATGCAGGGGTTTGAACAATTTGTACGCAGTGTCAGTGCCTATTTCTCCATCAAAAGCTGGATCAGTCTGGCTACCGGTGTATTCATCACCATCTGGCTGGCCGTGATCGGTGTCGATTACCCGCTGCTGTGGGGGCTGGTGGCATTCCTGTTTAATTTTGTTCCCAATATCGGCTCTATTATTGCCGCCGTGCCCGCTATTCTGCTGGCGCTGGTACAACTCGGTGGTGGTGAAGCTCTGCTGGCAGGGCTAGGTTATGTCATTGCCAATGTCGTTATGGGAAATATCATTGAACCAAAATTCATGGGGAAAGGTGTCGGGCTATCCACACTCGTCGTTTTCCTGTCTCTGATATTCTGGGGCTGGGTACTCGGCCCCGTTGGCATGTTGCTCTCCGTCCCCCTGACCATGATTGTAAAACTGGCGCTGGAAGCGAATGAACAAACGCAGTGGCTGGCTATCCTGCTTGGCCCGGATGTGCCGCCGCAAACCTCTTGATCCGACAGGGAGATGCTGATGGAAATCCTTTATCGCTGCCGCAAGTGCAACACAGCATTCAGGCTCGATGAGAGAGAGGCGTGCCGCTGCCCGAAATGCGGCAGTACACTGGCTGATCTGATTCAGCGCTTTTATTGATCCGTTTTTTTCAATAAACCCCCAAGAGCAGCGAGCCCTTTATAGGTTGAGACGGGGTCATCTTCACGTTTAATCCCGCCCTGGGCATCGGCCTCCAGATAGCGCTGGTGTTCATTATCGTGACAATAGATACACAGCAATTCCCAGTTGCTGCCGTCGGGCGGATTATTACTGTGATTATGATCTTTGTGGTGCACGGTAAGTTCACGCAACTGCTTGCCGGAAAAATCGCGCCCGCATCGGCCACAGACCCAGGGAAACAGCTTTAAAGCCTGCTCACGATAACTTTCCGTGTTACTCATGAATGTTGCTCGCCAGCCTGAATCCATGTCAAGGCATCATTGTATTCATTAAAATGGAAATGTTTGAGCTCGGCACTGATAAAATGGGCGGCGATATGAGGAAAAATACTCAGCGCGGCTGAATCGGAAACCACGGCGAGTTTTTTGATATGCCGGTGATGATCGCGCACAAAACGGAAATGACAGAGCATGCCGGCAAAGCTGTCCCAGCCGGGAAAAGATTTGGCATGAATAATCAGTCCGGCCAGATCTCCCTGCTGTTCTATGATCGGATCCACTGCCTCAGCCACACGTGTGAAATCCTGCTCGCTCAACGCGCCCTCCGGACAAACCGTCAGAATGGCATGCTCCTCATCGATATTAAAATTAATCATCTCATCCCCCGTTCTCTTTTACGGCAGTTTCCGCCATATGCCAAACATAGCAGCCTGCCCGCAGTACCCGCCATCGTTATTAAGCAAATTCCATACCGTAGCCTGCTCGATCAGAAAACGCCGACCTGTACTGGAAATCCGAACACCGCAGTAATCATCGATATAACCGTTTTCTGTCACACGTTTGAGCAAAGCCTCGCGTTCAGCCCGAACCGGTGCTTCGGCTGACAACCTTGATGGCAGCTTCGTGAACGAAGCCCAGTCCATTTCAAATAATTCCTGCGCTGTGTGATTGGCGTAGTTGATCACAGGATCCGTTTCGATTCCATGGGAAAGCAGGGCAAAGGGCGCAAAATATATTTTTCGGGCAGCAATGACGGGATCGGGATCATCTTCCATCAAGCCACAACCGGACCAGTGTTTCAGACTGTCACTGAGCAGTCTGATGTGATCCGTCAGAAACCCGTTTGCTTCGCATGGCTCGGGAAAACGGTTATTCACGCGGACATTTCCCGGCTGAACCACACTTATAGGCGGGAAACATCCGCCAGATTCAGGAACAGGGCACGCAACCGGGCCAGCAGGGCCAGACGGTTGCCGCGCACCGCTTCATCTTCAGCCATCACCATCACATCATCAAAGAAGCTGTCCACCGGCGCTCTCATCCGGGCCAGCACGCTTAATGCAGGGGCAATACTGCTGTCAAAATCCGCAACAGAGACAGCGCGCTGGAAATCCGCTTCGGCCTTGACCAACTCGTCATAGAGTGCGGTTTCAGCAGCTTCGCTGAACAGATCGATGTTCACAGCAGCGGGAATGCTGTCCGCTTTCTTGAGAATATTGGCAATGCGTTTGTTGGCCGATGCAATCGCCTGCCCTTCTTCCGAGCTTTCGAAACCGGTCAGATGACGCGCAATCAACGCTTCCCGGTACAATGGTCGCGTTTCTGAAGAATGAACAGCGGCATCAATAGCGGTTCTGGAAAAGCCCAGATTGCTGCTTAAACCCAGCAAGCGTTCAATGACAAAATCATGCACCTTGACCCTGGTTTCATTTGAAATGGCAATGGTGACCCGCTGCTGGTTCCACTGCTTGGCCGCTTCATCAATCACCTTGTCCAGCGTCATATCAATCGGCTGCGTGGTATCGGTAAGCAACCGGATCAGGCCAATGGCAGCGCGGCGCAGCCCGAACGGATCGGCGCTGGCAGTAGGAATGCGCCCCAGATGGAAATAGCCCAGCAGTTTATCGGTACGTTCAATAATGCCGATAGCGCGAGCGATCCGGTTCGCCGGCAAATCATCCTCGGCGCCGGTCGGAGCGTAGTGCAATGCAATACCATCCGCTACCGCATCATTCTCACCATCCATGCGGGCATAAATACCGCCCATATAACCCTGTAGTTCGGGAAATTCCCCAACCAGTCCGGTAGTCAGATCAGACTTGCACAACAGCGCTGCACGCTGAGCATCATTGGCATCGACTCCCAGCGCCGTGGCATTATCGAGTACAAACGCACGCATGCGACGCACCTGATCGCCGACCATGCCGAGGCCGTCCTGAAAGACGATTTCGGACAGTTTTTCAACACGGGCATCGAGCGATTGTTGTGGATCACGGTCAAAGTAAAAAGCCGCATCAGCCAGACGCGCATTGACTACACGTTCGTTACCATGCGCCACGGCAGACGGATTTTTTGATTCGATATTGGCAACCGTGAAAAACACCGGGCTGACCTTGCCATCCGCATCACGAGCGGAAAAACAGCGTTGATGATGCTTCAGCTCAATCCGGCTCACTTCTTCTGGCAAACGTAGAAAATTTTCATCATATCGCGCCGCGATCGCCTGAGGCCATTCGACCAGATCCGTGACTTCTTCCAGAAGCACCTCATCTGCCACCAGGTCAACGTCTTCAGCGACTGCAGCCTGCGCCAACTGTTCAGTAATCAGGGCTTTGCGAGCTTCTCGATCGGCACGCACGAATTGCGATTCCAGCCATGCAAACGGATCGTTCACATCCATTTCGCCAGACGATCCATGTACGCGGTGGCCCCGGCTTTCGATACCGGTTTTGACACCGGCAAAGCTGAAATCAATCGTTGTATCGCCGAGCCGTGCCACCATCCAGCGAATCGGACGAATAAATGCATCCGAACGCGAATCCCCGTCCTGCCATTGCATCTGCTTGGGACTGGGTAATTTACGCAGAATTCCCGGCATGGCTTCAGCGATAATATCAGCAACCGGGCGTCCGTTGAGGGTGCGCACCGCTTTCATATAGTTACCTTTGCCATCGCCCTTGTCAGCCAGTTCAAATGCATCCAGCGACAGGCCGGATTTTTTGGCAAAGCCATGCGCTGCCCCGGTCGGTTCACCATCCTTGAATGCCACCCGTTCCGGCGGCCCCCAAATGGTTTCCTCACGGTCAGCCTGCATGACAGGACAGTCCGGGGCATGCAATAGCAGGCGGCGCGGTGAAACACCGAGCCGGATATTATCGGGAGCCACATCGGCAGCGGCCAGCAGCTTCTCCACAGCATCTTTCAAAGCAGCGCCCATGCGCGGCGCTACGCCGGCAGGGATTTCTTCCGTTCCGATTTCGATTATTAATGGACTCAAATCGCTCATGACTCCGCTCCTGCATACGCATGCGAAACGGTGCGGGCAAGTCCGCGCACGCGTCCAATAAAACGTTGTCTTTCGGCTACAGAAATTGCGCCGCACGCATCGAGCAGGTTGAAGGCATGAGATGCTTTCATCACTTCCTCGTAGGCAGGCAGTACCAGATTCTTGTCAGTCAGGCGTTTGCATTCGCTCTCGGCATGATCGAACTGCTCATGCAGCCAGCTGCTGTCTGCTTCGTCAAAATTGTAGGTGGAAAATTCCACTTCATTGCGATGGAACACTTCGCCGTAGCTCACTTTCTTACCCTCTTCGGTTTCTACCCAGACCAGATCGAATACATTTTCGACACCCTGAATATACATCGCCAGCCGCTCCAGCCCGTAGGTGATTTCCCCCGGCGTGCGCGACAACTCCACCCCGCCGACCTGCTGAAAATAGGTGAACTGGGTGATTTCCATGCCGTTGAGCCATACTTCCCAACCCAGCCCCCAGGCACCAAGCGTGGGCGATTCCCAGTCATCTTCGACAAAACGGATATCATGCACTTCCGGATCAATACCAATGGTGCGCAGCGAATCGAGATAAAGCTCCAGAATATTGTCCGGAGCAGGCTTCAGAATCACCTGGAACTGGTAATAATGCTGCAAACGGTTCGGGTTCTCGCCGTAGCGCCCGTCAGTCGGGCGGCGGCACGGCTGCACATAAGCTGTGCTCCAGTCCTTGTCATCGAGTACACGCAGAAACGTAGCCGGGTGAAATGTGCCGGCACCCATGGATGAATCATAGGGTTGCTGTACCACACAACCCCGTTTGGCCCAGAATTGCTGTAATGTAAGAATCAAATCCTGAAACGTTAACACGATAACCTCTCATATTATGGCTGAAAAAACCGAACGGCAAACCTAGCTGGGCATGCAGATGCTTGCCAGCAAAGCATGCGTGATATTTGCGCCACGGTAGGCTCGCAGCCCAACCTGTCACAGAATATCGTACAAAAGCCACTTTCTATCCGGGCTTTCTTCCCGGCCGTGCATGACTATCATGCCGCGCCATCAGATATACTGGAGTACAGATATGCGCACATGGATCAAAACACTTACCACACTGTTGGCACTGGGGCTAGCAAGTCCGGCATGGGCTGCCGGGGAGCATTATATCGGCGCAGGAGTCGGCGCATTCAACCTGAGCAATGGCGTCAACAGCGACACCGTATTTGGCGGCTATGCCATTCTCGGCCATCATTTCAATGAATATTTCAGCGCGGAGATTCGTCTCGGTAGCACGGCCAGCAGCGGTGATGGTGATGCGATTGTCGCCCAACCGAAACAGCGAATGGACTTTGTGGCACATTATCTGAAACCGCAAATTGCCATCGCTTCGGATTTTATTGTTTATGGACTGGCCGGGTTTGCGGTGGTGCATGGCACCTATCAGGCTCCAGGTAGATCAAAACAGAGCAAAAACCGAATCAGTTATGCCTACGGTGCCGGTGTGAACTATCAGGCAACGGACGATTATTCAGTTGATGTCGAATTCACGCACATGCTGGGCAAGCCCGACAACACTGCGGCCAGCATTAACACCAACTACAAAGGACTGGAAGCCAACACCTTCACTGCCGCTATCAAATATCACTTTTGATCCGGATGAAGGAAGCTCTGAATCAGTGCGCGATGCACTGATTCAGAGCCACAAAGTCAAAAACGTGGTTTTTCCTTGGCTCACAAAATTAAGTACTTACAGCACATGATTTTGGCGACCCGTCCATGGGTCGCATGGATTCCCTGACTTTTTCAGAGTATCCTTAATTCCTTTTCCGAAATAACAGAAACAGCCAGATAACACCGGCAATCAGCATGGCAGAAGAAAGCAGCATGCCCATGGTCACAGGACCGAACAGGAATCCAAGCTGCACATCCGGCTCTCTGAAGTTTTCACAGATGATGCGCGCAATCGCATAACCAATCAGGAATACCGCCACCCTGGCGCCGTTTGGCCATGCCTTGTTGCGCAGCGACCACAGCACCGCAAATAGCACCACACCTTCCAGTGTCATTTCATATAACTGACTGGGGTGACGCGGCTCAGGCCCTGCTTGCGGGAACACAATCGCCCATGGAACATCGCTGACCCGCCCCCACAGTTCACCGTTGATAAAATTGCCGATGCGGCCGAACATCAGGCCGAGCGGCGCGACGGTGAAAAAGCGATCTGCCAAACCGAGAAATGGCAATTTATACTTACGACAATACCACCAGCCAGCAATAATCGGTCCGATCATACCGCCATGGAATGACATCCCTCCCTGCCAGACATACAGGATCTCAATCGGATGCCCCAGGTAGTATGAAAAATTATAAAACAGCACATAACCGATTCGCCCGCCAAGCACGACACCGAGAATCAGTGTCGTAAACAGCCCTTCATAGGCATCCCGGGACACCGTTGTTTCCCACATACCATCCTGCTGCAATTGCCGGCGTACCAGATACCAGGTACCGAAAAAACCGGCGATATACATCAGTCCGTACCAGTGTATGGCCAATGGACCAATTTGCAGCGCAACCGGATCAATACCGGACCAAACCCAATGTGTATCCACAGTTTCTCCTAACCGATTCCTGTTGATTTCATATTAACGAGCATGGATCTTTTCCACCCCATGCCATGAAACAGTAACATGGCGTGCAAAAGTTCCATGCAACCACGTTGTTTGTTTCATGTTAAACAACCCATAATAACAGCGCACCAAACAGGATACGGTACACACCGAAGGCAACAAAGGTAAAGCGTTCCAGGAAACGGATAAACAACCGCATCACCAGCCAGGCCGAGATAAAGGCAACTGAAAAACCGGCTGCGAGCACTGCAAGATTTGCACCGGTGAAGTCCTGATAATGCTTTAACAGATCAAAACCGCTGGCTGCCAGCATCACCGGCAATGCCAGCAGAAAGGAAAATTCGGCACTGGCCTTGCGACTCAAGCCGACCAGCAATGCACCCACGATGGATGCGCCGGCCCTGCTGGTGCCGGGAATCAATGCAAATATCTGGGCGAGGCCAATCCAGCCAGCCTGCCGATACGTCATATCTTCAAGGCGTTGCACCGGCTGTTCTTTGTTTTTATGGAAGTATTCGATAAGCAAAAAAACAAGGCCGCCGACAATGAACATGATGGCTACGATCTCAACGGTAAACATAGCCTTGATCTGTTTGTGGAACAGCAGCCCGACCAGTCCAATCGGAATAAAGGCCAGCACCACTTTTTTCCACAAATCGATGTTCACCTGATTGAAAATGAATCTGTCGCGATAATTGGCCACTACCGCCAGAATGGCAGCGAGCTGGATAATCACTTCAAACGCCTTGTTGCCTTCGGTTTGCGGCAAGCCCAGCCACTGGCTGGCAACAATCATATGGCCGGTGGAAGAAATGGGCAGAAACTCGGTAGCGCCCTCAATCACGCCCAGAATAATCGCCTGAATGATATCCATGAAATCAAATCCTTTATCGGCCAGCGCCGTTCACAGCAATAGGTGCGGTGCCACTCTACGGCGAACAGAACACAATGCATCAACCCATTCCCACAACCTGCAGGAAGGCAAAGCCGCCTTCATCCACCATCCATACCCGCTATTGAATTATCACCATATTATAAACGGTCACTTCCGGTCCAGACTGTGTGAAAATGCAGGCTAGGGCGGAAGGTGACGAACAAACTATTGTCCAAACATACCTCAAAAGTTTTTCAGATTCGGCGCATACCCAGAAGAAATTCAACATTGCCTTTGGGGCCATGAATGGGGGATTCGGTGATGCCGATAATTTCAGCTCCCTCCAGTGATTGGGTCATATCCATAACTTTATCAATGGCAGCCTGTCGGTGTGCATCATTGCGTACAACGCCGCGATCCAGGTGTTTTGCCTCCACCTCGAATTGCGGCTTGATCAGCGCCACGCACCAGCCGCCGTTTTTTACAAAGGGCCATGCACAGGGCAGCACCCGGGTCAGGGAAATAAACGAGGTGTCGATCACCAGTGCATCGACATGTTCCGGAATCAGGGTGGAGGTCAATTTGCGAACATGCATTTTCTCTAGGTTGATGACACGCTCATCGTGTTGCAGCCTGTAATGAAGCTGGCCGTGACCGACATCGACGGCATAGACTTTTTCGGCTCCATTCTGCAATAACACATCGGTAAAACCGCCGGTTGAAGCCCCCACATCCAGACATATCTTCCCTTCAGCCTGAAAGGGAAAATATTCTAGTGCCCGCTCCAGTTTCAAACCGCCGCGAGAGACATAGCGCAGCATTTCCCGCACATCAATCAGGGCATCTTCCCGAAATGCCATGCCGGCCTTGTCGGCTTTCTGTCCATCAACATAGACCAGCCCTGCCATAATCAGGCGCTGTGCCTGATCTGCGGATTCAGCCAGCTGACGCTCAACCAGCAACCGATCGAGGCGCTGTTTTTTTATTTTTGGTTTTGCCAAGGTTCAGTCAGATAAATCAGTTGTTGCGTATACGGGCAATGATCCCATCAGCATCCAGACCCAGGTCGCGCAGAATTTCTGCCTGCGTGCCATGCGCCGGGAATTTGTCCGGCATGGCAATATGAATAAACGGACCATGCCACCCCGCCGTCAGTGCCAGTGCAGCAATCTGTTGGCCGATGCCACCTTGCGCTACACCCTCTTCAATCAGCACCAATGGTTTATCACTGTTCAGATGGCTTCGAATGGTTGCTTCATCCAACGGTTTGATGAAACGTAAATTCAGCAGCGTCAATGCGCGGCCATCGTCCTTGCGCAGGGTTTCGACTGCATGCAGCGCATCACGAACACGGTTACCGACAGCAATGACCAGTCCGTCATCACCGTTTTCCAGCACTTCGGACTGGCCCACAGGCAAGACTTCCGGTTTCGCAAGTTCCACCCCGTAACCGTTACCGCGCGGATAACGAATTGCCACCGGGCCATTGATAGTGAGAGCCGTGGCTAACATGTGTTTCAGCTCCGCTTCATCTTTCGGAGCCATGACGGTCATATTGGGCAGGCTGCGCATAAAGGCGATATCGAACATGCCGGTATGGGTCGCACCATCCGCACCGACGATACCGGCCCGATCCATGCAGAACGTGACCGGCAGATTCTGAATGCAGATATCATGAATGATCTGGTCATAGGCACGCTGCATAAACGTAGAATAGATGGCCACAAAGGGACGTTTCCCAACTACGGACAAACCGCCTGCAAAGGTGACGGCATGCTGCTCGGCAATGCCGACATCAAAGCAGCGTTCCGGATGCCGTCTGGCAAAACGGGACAGACCCGTACCGCCCGGCATGGCCGCAGTAATGGCGACAATACGATCATCAGCATCAGCCAGATCGGCCAGCGTATCCGCAAACACCTCGGTATAACTCGGAGGATTGCCTTCACTCTTGTACGGTTTTCCGGTTTGCACGCTATACGGGCCTAGGCCGTGCCAGGTTTCCGGATCTTCTTCGGCAGGTGAAAAACCCAGCCCTTTTTTGGTGATCGTGTGTAGCAGAATCGGGCCATCCAGATCCTTGCAGTTGGCCAGCGTCGGCAACAGGTGCTCGAAATCATGGCCGTCGATGGGGCCAATGTAGCGAAAGCCCATTTCTTCAAACAGGGTGCCGGGTGTAATCATACCTTTCACATGCTCTTCAACCCGCTTGGCAGCATTCAAAGCGCCAGGCAACTTCTCCAGGATACGCTTGGCTGTATCCTTGGCCTGCGTATACGGCTTGCCGGTAATGATACGGGCCAGATAAGACGACATCGCACCTACATTCGGGGCGATCGACATTTCATTGTCGTTCAGAACCACCAACAAACGATTGTCTTTACCGCCGGCATGGTTCAGTGCCTCAAACGCCATACCTCCTGTCAGTGCACCGTCGCCAATGACTGCAATCACATGATTATTCTCGCCACTCAGATCGCGACCGCATGCCATACCGTAGGCGGCAGAAATCGAGGTGGAAGCATGTCCTGCCCCGAATGGATCGTGTTCCGACTCGCTGCGTTTGGTAAAACCGCACAGACCACTGTACTGGCGGATCGTAGGCATGCCCTGCAACCGCCCCGTAAGAATTTTATGCGGATACGCCTGATGGCCGACATCCCATACGATTTTATCACGCGGTGAATCAAACAGATAATGCAGCGCAATGGTCAGTTCAACCACACCGAGACCGGCTCCCAGGTGACCACCAATCGGTGCCAGTGTTTTAATCAGATACTGGCGCATCTCCGTGGCAAGCCGGGGCAACTGATCCTCATACAATGCCTTGAGATCGGACACGCCACGGATTTTTTCCAACATCGGATAAGTCACTTGCCACGCTCCTGAATATAATGAACCAGTGCCCGCAGATGGTAGGCCTGTTTGCCCAAAGGCTTGCAGGCATCTACAGCCAGTTCCTGCATTTCTTCGGCAACTTCACGGGCACGCTGCAAACCAAGCACGGACACATAAGTCGCCTTGTTTTGCGCCACATCCTTACCGACACTTTTACCCAAAGTCGATGAACTGGCGGTCACATCAAGAATATCATCGGCAATCTGGAACAGCAATCCGACAGCCTTGCCATAGCGGGAGCAGGCATTCAACTGCGATTTATCCGCTTCGGCAAGTAGCGCACCCGCTTCACAGCACCAGCTCAATAATGCGCCGGTTTTATGCAGATGAATGCGCTCAACAGCCAGTATATCCATGTCCTCGTCGCCATTGTCAGCCTGCATATCAAGCATTTGCCCGCCAACCATGCCCTGACACCCTGCTGCAGTGGCCAGCTTGCACATCAGTTTGCAGCGCACAACAGCATCCAGTGCGGAACTGGCCAGCAGCTCAAATGCCAGCGTTTGCAATGCATCGGCCGCCAGCACTGCCGTAGCTTCATCGAACTGTTTGTGGCAAGTGGGATTGCCGCGACGCAAATCATCATCATCCATACAGGGCAGGTCATCGTGAATCAGCGAATAGGTATGAATACACTCAATAGCCAGTGCTGCCGGCATGGCGATTTCAGGTCGTTTGCCGCCACAAGCTGCATAACACTCCAGCAACAGGGCCGGGCGTATACGTTTACCACCGGCCAGCAGGCTGTAGCGCATGGCATCAAGCAGCCGTCCTGTGACCACGGATTTTCGCGCATCCAGCACCTCAATCAGGGCATCTTCAACATTCCCTGCATATGCAGAGAGAAATTCAGGTGATTGCATCAGAGATTATTCGGCGGATGTTTTGTCACCCAGAATTTGCAAACGCTGATCTGCCTGATCGAGCAGGGATTCACAGCGACGGGAAAGTTTCACCCCCTGCTCAAAGGCGGCGACACTTTCTTCTAGCGGCAGTTCGCCCGATTCCAGTTTCTCGACCAGTTCAGTCAAGCCTGCCAGCGCCTGCTCAAACGTAAGTGTGTTAACGTCAATTTCTTTACTCACAGCCGCTGACTCCTTCGCCCTTAATACAAAACGGGGACGCTGGATTCTATGGGGCAATGCGTCCCGGTCAATGTGAGGGTCGATACAAGGCGGAATTTCCATTGTATTCGGGTTAGAATGCGGCAATGCAAATCATTCGTCACGACAGGCAGGATTATCTGGAATCCATTGCAGAACAGGAATCCCTCGTTGAGGCTATTCTGGCGGGAACAGCGAAATCAACGTTGATCCTTACCGAGCATCCGCCGCTTTATACCATCGGCACATCCGGCAGTGAGGCGGATGTGCTGACGCGCAGCATTGATGGCGAATCTATTGCGGTATATCCAACCGGGCGCGGCGGCGAGGTGACCTATCACGGGCCGGGGCAACTGATTTGTTATGTACTTGCAGACCTGAGAGCCGGACAGGATTTACATGCTCATGTTCGACGCCTGGAAGAAATGATCATGCGCACACTGGCCGATTTCGATATCCACACCGTAAGAAATCCGCGCGGGATCGGTGTCTGGGTTGAAAATAAAAAAATCGCCGCTGTCGGCGTACGCTGCCGTAAATGGATCACTTTTCACGGCATTGCCCTGAACATCAATCCTAATCTGCGCCATTTCTCCGGCATTGTTCCCTGTGGTATGTCCGATGCGCCGGTCACTTCGATGCAGGCACTCGGTCTGGATACCAGTCGCGACAGCGTTGAACAGGCTATTCGCCGCCATAGCGCTATTTTTTCTGATCGCGGGTAAATCCATCACGATGAGGAGCTCGAAGATAATCCGGATAACACAGGGTTGAAATCACACAGCCCACCAAGTTGCAATGACATGGCGTGTTTTCTGCCAGGCCAAATATACCCGTTATCTCTTCACATTCTGCGTGGTGGATACAGGTTGCATTTACTTGACTTGGTACGTGCTTGCATCAGTGTGAATCTGTGTCAAAACAGGTCTTTTCCGAAATTCCCAGCCCGGTCACGCTGCACGATCATGTCTATCGCGGCGATGACCGCCTTCGGGTGGCACTGGTTGGCTACCCCAACAATGGCAAGAGTACGATTTTTCATGCTGTAGCCAGTACCCGCTATCGCACCGGAAAACTGAGCGGCACCCATAAACCCTATGCCGAGTGCCCGGTTCAGATTGGTGTGGATGAAATTCATCTGGTTGATCTGCCCGGCCTGGCATCTCTGCGCGGTTTGACCGGTGATGATCTGGAAGCACTGAAATACCTGCTCTGGGGTGATGCACGCCCATTGGTTTCACGCCACGAAAGAAGCGAACCACCCGCCCCGTTTCCACGCCCCGATGTGCTGGTACAGGTGATCGATGCCAGCGCATTACAGCAAAGTTTGGAACTGTCGCTGGAACTCTCGGAATTGGGGCTACCCGTTGTGATTGCACTGAATATGATGGATGAGGCGCATCGAAAGGGTATTGAAATCGACATCAATACATTGTCCGAAAAACTCGGTGCTCCGGTGATTCCAACGGTTGCCCTGAAAGGACATGGTCTGGAAAAACTTTTTGAACGTGTTCTTCAATCCGGCCGCGACCCGGTTTGCCCGTTACCTCAGCCACCCAGTCCGCATATCCAGCAATGGGCGAATCGTTTACACAAAGAAATCGACCGGCCGGAAATTCAACAGGCATTTTCCATTCCTGCCAACATGCTGACCATGAATTTGCTGGAGCATGATAATTATCTGCGCAGTGAAATTAAACATCATTTTCCCGATGCCGCGCCCGGTATCCATGCCCTGCGTGAACAGGCAGATCGTGTTTTACCGAGAACATTGAGCGAAGAGGTCAAGGCCGACCGGCATCATCGCGCCATGAGTCTGTTTCATGAAGTCGTACATAACGTACACAAACCAGAAATCAGCTGGGAAGATCGCATGGATATGCTATTCCTGCATCCCCACTGGGGGCTGGTCGGTTCTCTGGCTGTATTCGCCGCCGTTCTGTTCATGGTATTTGAAGTCAGTACAGGGCTGGATGCCATATCCTCTGCCAAATTGGCTTCTATGATATCCGCCTGGCAACCGGATACAGCTTCCGGTGTGATTGGCCGCGCCATTGCCGATGGTTTGATCGGCCTGATCGGTATTGTCGTGCCCTATATGCTGCCACTGGTACTGATGCTGGTGGCACTGGAAGAAAGCGGCATCATGCACCGTATCGCATTTGTGGTGGACCGTTTTTTCCATACGATCGGTTTGCATGGCAGAGTGGCTGTGCCATTTCTGCTGGGGCTGGGATGCAATGTACCGGCCATCGCCGCCACCAAAGGATTGACCAGTGGGCGGGATCGTGTCGTTGCATCCCTGTTGATCACGTTTGTACCATGTTCAGCGCGTTCGGCTGTCGTACTGGCTCTGGGAGCCAAATATCTTGGAGCCACGGGCGTATTCCTGCTGTTCATTTTAAGTCTGCTGGTGATTGCCCTGCTCGGGCGGCTGCTCTCACATCGCTATCCCGAAATCAGCCCCGGTCTGATTCAGGAGATACCGTCCTATGCCTGGCCAAAAATAAGACCGCTGCTTTCCTTCACATGGCAACGCACCCGCGATATTGTGACCATTGTATTGCCGTTGCTGGTCGGTGGCAGCATTGTACTGGCACTGCTGCAATTCATGGGTGGCGATCAGGTCATCAATGCAATCCTTGCACCTGTCACGACCTGGACCCTGGGCTTGCCGATGGTGCTCGGTGTCCCGATTCTGTTTGGCGTTCTGCGCAAAGAGCTATCGCTGGTGATGATCTATCAGGCACTCGGCACGTTTGACGTCGGACAGATGCTCGACTGGATTCAGATATCCACCTTTCTTGTTTTCCTGCTGTTTTATATTCCCTGTATATCCACGTTTGCTGTCATGGTTAAAGTGATTGGCCGCAAGGATGCGTTATTTTCCGTTGCCCTCTCCATCGGCGTTGCACTTATCGTAGCGTTTGCTGTTCGTTTTTTCCTGACCGGTATCAGCTTGTTTTCAACCTAGGTTCAATGTAAGTAATTCCGTGCCCCAAAGACCACCACTGCATACCATCCTCGTGGTGGAGACATTTCCCGGAGGAATCCCATGCGACGCATATCATATCTCATTCTGGCAGCCGTATTTCTGGGCACTCAGGCCCAAATCGCTTCAGCTGTCACACTGCACGCAGCAGGCTCCACGACCGTATTGCCCGTGGTATCTACAGCAGCCACCGCCTACCACCACCAACACCCGAATGTGACCATTACTGTATCCGGTGGCGGCTCAGGGGTCGGGATCGCATCAATGATTCAGCATACGGCAGATATCGGCATGGCATCACGCAAAATTGACGCAGAAGAAGCTGCCAAATTAAATGGTAAAGTCGATGTGTTAACCATCGCCAAAGATGCCGTAGCAGTGGTGGTATCCAAAGCCGTCTATGTCGGTGGCGTGCATCAGTTGTCACTTAAGCAAATCGCGGATATCTATCGCGGTAAAATCAAGAACTGGAAAACGCTCGGCGGGCCGGATGCTCAAATCTTTGTAATCGACAAGGAAGCCAGCCGCGGCACACGCCATGTTTTTGCGGAAGCGGTGCTGGGGGATGCACATGCCCGTGCACCGGGCGCATCAGTCATTTCCGGCTCCAACAATGAAGAGCAGGCGCTGGTTACACACAGCGACCAGGCCATCGGCATGTTATCCAATGCATGGCTCAATGATGACGTACGCGGCATTGCAGTTGGCGAAAACAATAAAGCCATATTCCCCGATATTGGGAATGTACGTGATGGCAGTTACCCGATAAGCCGCAGCCTGCATATCCTGTTATCCAAAAAGGGCCCGCCTGAAGCACGCGAGTTCGCCAACTTCCTGCTGTCACCGGAAGGGCAGGCCATCGTCAAAACGTCGGGTTACCTGCCGGTACGCTAATCGTACTGTAGCCGCCTATGCTTAACTTATGGATGCGAATATCTGCACTGATCAGCCTAGTTGTGGTCGTACTGATGCTGGGGTTCCTGTTGCAACAGTCGTGGCCATACTGGCAACACGATGGTTTAAGCCCGCTACTCTCCGGTGACTGGTATCCCTATGAGCATCTGTTCGGACTGACTGCTGCCATCATCGGTAGCTTTTGGGCTGCACTCATCGCACTGGCCATCGCCATTCCCACCGGGCTGGCGGTGGCGGTGATGAGCACTGAAATATTGTCCGGCCCATGGCGTAGTCTGATGCGTACCGGCATGGAATTACTGGCCGGAATTCCATCGGTAGTGTACGGGCTGCTGGGCTTGTGGATACTGCTGCCCTTGCTGCAGTCAAGCCTGCACCTGCTTACAGGCCACAATCTGCTGGCTGCCGGCCTGTTGCTATCGGTCATGGTGTTACCGACCATCATGGTCATGACGCAGGATGCACTGTGCGAAGTCAGTAGCCATCAGCGCGATACCGCAGCCAGCCTCGGCATGGGATGGAGCGCTCGTCTGTGGCGCGTACTGCTGCCACAAGCCTGGCCCGGCATCCGTTCCGGCATTCTGCTTGCACTGGGTCGGGCGCTGGGGGAAACCATGGCCGTCATGCTGGTCGTTGGCTCCATGGATCGCATTCCCGACCCGTGGTATAATCTGCTCGCACCGGCCCAGACGCTGACCTCGCGCATTGGCCGGGAAATCGGCGAATCAGCATTCGGCTCCATGCACTTCTCCGCCCTAATGGCCTGTGGCCTGCTACTGGCATTGATCACAATTACCATCAGCATGCTGGCCCATATACGTACAGACAGAGCAACAACAGCATGAACGAACGTTGCGCTAAAACGCTTACCATCATGCTGGCACTGCCCGCGCTGCTGCTGCCTGCGGCTTGCCTGTTATACATTCTATTCAAAGGCATCCCGGCGCTGGATTGGGCCATGCTGTCCGGTAGCAGTCAGGATACAGCATTTGGCAGTATCTCTGCATTGTGGCCCCAAATTACCGGCTCCCTGCTACTGATGTTGGGCGCATGCCTGCTGGCTGCGCCCGTCGCACTGGGTGGTACGCTGTTTTATGCACTGGCCGCCAATATCAGACAACGGAAGGCATTGCTGGGTATCATGCACCTGCTGGTTGGTATTCCGCCTATAGTTTACGGCCTGTGCGGTCTGATTGTGCTGGTTCATATGCTGCACTGGGGTATCAGCCTGCTCACCGGCATGGTCATTCTGGCTATTATCATTCTACCCATGTTGTTGATGAACAGTGTCAATGCCATTAAACGCATTCCGTCTGAAAAAACCGAAGCGGCCAGAGCATTGGGATTAAGCAACGGTCAACTGATCAGGCGCGTCTGGCTCCCTGCTGCATGGCCGGCGCTGATGACCGGATTGCTTCTGGGTATGGCACGCGCCCTGTCGGAAACCGCACCAATTTTATTCACGGCCACAGTATTCTCCGGTGTATCATGGCCGGATTCGCTATTTTCGCCCGTCACCAGTTTGCAAACACATATTTTTTATCTGGCGCAGGAAGGCGCAAATGCTGAGACTGTGGATATTGCATGGGCATCGGCGGTGATTCTGATCATACTTGTAACAGTACTCAGCTTTGGTGCCTATGCATTACGGAACATCAGGATGAATGGATGAACACCAAGAAAAAAATAACAGCCATACCGGCAGCGGTTCCACAACAGGTTGTCGCTAATGATGCCGGAGACATCAGCCTGCATGCATCAAGGCTGAGCCTTACACTTGATGGTAAAAATATTCTTCGGGACATTTCATTTTCCCTTCAGGCACAGGGGATAAATGTCCTGATCGGACCATCCGGCGCGGGTAAAAGTACATTGTTGCGTTGCCTGAATATGCTGCACACACAGTGGCAGGGCGACTTGCAAATAATGGGCAGGGATGTGCGTAAATGGCCGGATGGTGAAGATGGACTGCGCCGAACCATTGGGCTGATTGCACAAAAGCCAACCCTGTTTCCATGCTCAATTCAACAAAACATCGTCTTCGGACTCAGCAGAAAAAATCGGAACCACATGCCGGAAAATCGCATCAAAAAGGTTTTAAAACAGGCTGCGCTCTGGGATGAAGTGAAAAATCGTCTGCATGATCAGGCCGCTACGCTGTCTGTCGGCCAACAACAACGCCTGTGTATTGCCCGGGCACTGATGCTTTCTCCAAAAATACTGCTGCTTGATGAGCCAACCGCATCACTCGACCCTCGCTCCAAACAGTTCATTGAGGCATCGCTGCTTGAACTGGCACAAAACATGCCAGTGCTGTGCGTCACTCACGACATTGAGCAGGCAAAACGGCTGGGTGGCAAAATCATCTTCATGTGCGAAGGACATCTGATCGAGTCAGGCGATAGCAAATTGTTCTTTAAACACCCGAACCGGATTGAAAGCCGTGAATTCCTGCGATGGTCAGTTTGTGATTGCAGTTAAGTACTCACAAAATCAAGTGCTTACGCACATGGTTTTGGCAAGCCACCCGTGGCCTGTGCCGTAACCCCTGTCAGTTCTGCTCATCTCCGATCAAACCATGCGGCACGGTAACCAGCACTGAACATGGAGCATGTGCAACAACCCGCTCCACAAAGGAGCCCATCAGCATATGTGCAAATGTACTCTTTTCACTATGGCGTCCTATAACAATCAGGTCGGCAGGTAATGATTCTGCAAACTGGCAAATGGTCCGTGCCGGATCACCAACAGATTCTTTCATGTGCACAATAAGCTTGGAATCAAACGATGCCACCTGCGCTTTAATACGCCGGAATACGCCTTTTTGCGTTGTGTTATCAACATCATCCAGAGGCGGGATTGCCACCATATCCATTTCAAAATACATGGAAGGCTCCATCACATACAGCAGATGAATTTCTGCATCGAATTTTTCCGCCAGAACTCCGGCTCGCCGTATCGCCTCAGTGGATTGATCCGAGCAGTCTGTTGGAACCAGTATCTTGTGATGCCTGATCATATACGCCTCCTGATCATCCCGTGTCTTCCTGTCTGTTTACACAAAATCAGGCCGTTGGCTTGATCCGCCCAATGATATTGTGGCCCTGCCGCTGATGCATGATTACCGCCAGAATATGAGCGACTAACAGTGCTTCAAGTCCACCAACCAGCAATTCATGCGTCTCTGCAACCAGCTCAATCAAATCGGTTTGCGGCGTGGTCTGGCTCCAGCCAAAATACAAAATAGTGCCCGTGACACCCATACCAAGACCAGCCAGTAAAATAAATCCATGCACACAGCGGGCAACTGCTTCGCCATCTTCAGGGGGAGCCAGTTTACCCTGTTTCCATCCTGCCATCTGCACCTTGATTTCATTGCTCAACTGCTTGCGCCCATCAGCTGACGCCCATGGAGCCAATTCACGCCAGTTGGCGCCGGGCAACGAGGTCATCGCCAACATCAGACGAATCAGCATCAGGCCGGCAATTGTAAGGCCCAGTATTTCGTGTACCTCAAAGCCAAGCGTCTCTTCCACCGCCATCCCGACGGGATGATGCTGCCCTTCATGGGCATAGGCAGGCATGATCAGATGAATCCCGGCAACAGCCGGAGCATCCTCAACCTCGGGTACATCCATCAACTCGCCAATGGCAATTTGCGTAAGCATGCACAGCGCCAACAGGCTATGTAATATACGAATCTGTTTAGCATACCCCTGTTCAGTCATTCTGCTCTCCTGTCCTTTATATTATTGATTGACCAGCTTATTCATGCGCAAGCGCAGTGCATTGAGCTTGATAAAGCCGGACGCGTCTTTTTGATCATACGCACCTTCATCATCTTCAAAGGTACATAAACGCTCGTCAAACATCGAATCATCCGAACGCCGACCCACGACATCAACATTGCCTTTGTATAATTTCAGACGTACATCGCCATTTACACAGATCTGCGATGCATCAATTGCCTGCTGCAACATCACCCGTTCCGGCGCAAACCAGTAACCGTTATAAATTATTTTGGCATAACGCGGCATCAATTCGTCTTTCAGGTGTGCTGCTTCACGGTCAAGCGTAATCGACTCAATCGCACGATGAGCCTTGAGCATGATCGTACCGCCCGGTGTTTCATAACAACCACGTGATTTCATACCGACAAATCGATTTTCCACAATATCGATGCGACCGATACCATGTTTGCCTCCTACGCGATTCAACTCAGTCAGTACCACCGCCGGCGCCATGGCTTCGCCATTGATAGCAACAATATCACCACCCTGATAACTCAACTCGATATATTCTGCTTCATCCGGCGCATTTTCCGGAGAAACGCTCCAGCGCCACATTGATTCGGAGGGCTCGCTCCACGGATCTTCCAGGTCGTAACCTTCGTAAGAGATATGCAGCAGATTGGCATCCATTGAATAGGGTGACTTGGAGCCCTCACGCTTGCGTTCCACAGGAATACCATGCTTCTCTGCAAAATCGAGCATGTCCTTGCGTGACACCAGATTCCATTCACGCCACGGTGCAATCACTTTCACATCTGGTTTCAGAGCATAAAAACCGAGCTCAAAACGCACCTGATCATTGCCCTTACCGGTAGCTCCATGCGATACCGCATCCGCTCCTTCCGTCTCAGCAATTTCAATCATACGTTTGGAAATCAGTGGCCGGGCAATCGAAGTGCCGAGCAAATATTCGCCCTCATAAATGGCGTTGGCGCGAAACATCGGGAAGACATAATCGCGCACAAACTCTTCACGAATATCTTCAATATAAATGGATGATACACCCCCGGCTTTTGCCTTGGCACGCGCATCTTCCACCTCTTCACCCTGACCGAGATCAGCTGTAAATGTAATAACCTCGCAATCATAGGTATCCTGCAACCACTTCAGAATGATGGAGGTATCCAGGCCTCCCGAATAAGCCAGTACCGCTTTTTTTACATCAGACATTAAAAATCCTCTTTTAATCTTAAATTCAATGTAACCTTCGTAGCTGTTCAGATTGCCCCTGATTTGTTTGAGGTCAAGGCAGAAAAGCGGAGCTTACTCGTGTAAGTGAGCATTTTCTAACGCAGGCAACGGACAAGTCATGGTGAGCTGAACAGTTACGCTTTATTTTAACAAAAATTCCAGCAGTGCCTTCTGGGCATGCAGACGGTTTTCCGCCTCATCCCATACCACCGACTGTAGCCCGTCAATTACACTGGCTGCGACTTCCTCACCCCGATGGGCCGGTAAGCAATGCATAAACAGCGCATCACCATGGGCATGGGCCATGACGCGATCCGTCACACAGAATCCGTCAAAAGCCCTCTCGCGCTCAGCCTGTTCCACTTCCTGACCCATAGAGGCCCAGACATCCGTAGCAACCAGGTCAGCTTTGTATGCAGCCGTAGCAGGATCAGCGCTCAGAGACACATCTGCACCCAGTATACGTGCAGCCTCCAGCATTTTCTCATCCGGTCGGTAACTGTCCGGACAGGCGATTTTCAGCTTGTAGCCGAATGTCACCGCACCATTGATCCACGAATGCGCCATATTATTACCATCACCAATCCAGGCTACGGTTTTGCCCTCAATCGCCCCCCGATGTTCCTCATAAGTAAGCACATCAGCCAGAATCTGGCACGGGTGGGTCAAATCGGTCAGAGCATTAATCACCGGTACTTTTGAATACTTGGCAAACTCCTGTAAAACATCATGCCCGAAGGTGCGAATGGTGATGCCGTCAACCATGCTGGAAAGCACGCGTGCCGAATCTGCAATCGGCTCACCACGCCCTAACTGGGTGGTATCGGAATGCAGGAACAAAGCATGGCCACCCAGCTGGAACATCCCCGTTTCGAAAGAAACTCGAGTGCGTGTGCTGGCCTTGTCAAAAATCATACCCAGCGTCTTACCTTCCAGTGGCCGGTACGCTTTTCCCTCCTTCAACCTGCGTTTGATCTTGGCTGCACGTTTCAAAAGGTGTCTTGCCTCATCCGGTGATACATCCAGCAATGTTAGAAAATGTCTCATTCCCCAGCCTCCAGCGTACTCTCCAATACTGAGCCAACGGTTGTCAGCGCCTCATCCACTTCCTCTGCACTTATATTCAACGGTGGCAGGAAACGTAACACATTTGGCCCCGCCATCAGTATTAGCAACCCCTTACCCCTAGCGGCAGCTATCAGTGGTGCCACTTCCACACTCAATTCTGCCCCAATGAGCAAGCCCTGCCCACGTACCTGCCGGATAACAGGGAATCGGCATGCCAGATCCCGCAAACCCTGTCTCAGCTGCTTGCCCCGCCGCTGGACATTGGACAGCAAGCCGGCGGATTCTATCACATTGAGCACGGTTAGTGCCGCTGTGCAAGCAAGCGGGTTACCTCCAAAGGTAGAACCGTGTGTGCCGGGCCCGAATGAAGCAGATACAGTATCTGTAGCCAACATCGCCCCTATGGCCACGCCACCACCCAAACCTTTGGCCAGAGTCAAAACGTCCGGAACAATCCCAGCCTGTTCAAATGCGAACATGGTGCCACACCGGCCAATTCCGGTCTGAACTTCATCAAGAATCAACAATAACCCGAATTCATCGCACAGTTTCCGCACCGCCTGGAGATATGCTGCAGTCGCAATGTTGACGCCACCTTCACCCTGTAACGGCTCCAGTAGCACAGCTGCCGTCTGTTCATTCACGGCCTGCTTCAGCGCCTCAATATCATTGAGCGGCACATGTAAAAAACCCGGAGGCAATGGGTCAAAACCTATTTTCACCTTGTCCTGACCTGTCGCAGTCAGGGTGGAAAGCAGCCGCCCATGAAATGACCGGGTGGCGGTAATAATCGTGCGCCTGGATGAATCCATATCATGGAAGTATTTGCGGGCCAATTTAATCGCAGCCTCATTCGCTTCAGCCCCGGAATTACAAAAAAAGACCGCATCCAGTCCGGACAGTGTGGTCAATTTTTCAGCCAGTTGCCGTTGCTTCGGAATATGGAACAGGTTGGAGCAATGCAGCATCGTACCGGCTTGCTCGGATAATGCTGCAGTCAGTTGCGGGTGAACATACCCCAGCGTATTGACAGCAATACCGGATATAAAATCCAGATATTCATTCCCGTTATCATCCCAGACACGGGAACCTTTCCCTCTTACCAGAGTCAGGGGAAACCGCGCATAGGTACTCATAACTGTGCTCATCGGCGAAGTTTAGGGAAGCGAGCCGTGATGTGCCAGAGAACCTTATATATCCAGAGTCATGTCACCAGAAAACTCTTCCCCGTCTTGTCATCCGGTGGGTGTTCAAACGAACACACGTGGTTCGTTTCATGTTAATTTGGCATACGTGCAAGCACCACCTAGAGTGCTGCCATGGCAGAACACCAAAACAAGACGCGCACTCGCATCAAGATCTGCGGTATTACTCGTCTGGAGGATGCCCTGGAGGCATCCCGGCTGGGAGTCGATGCTGTCGGTTTTGTCTTTTATGAAAAATCACCCCGATACATTGAAGCTCAAAAGGCTGCAGCCATCATCCGCCAGCTCCCCCCCTTTGTCTCTGCTGTCGGCTTGTTTGTAAACCCGACCCAGGATTTTATTGCCAACATACTGCAAGCCGTACCCCTTGGTGTCATTCAACTGCATGGCGATGAAACACCTGCATTCTGTTCAGCGCAACGTCGGCGTGTGTTAAAAGCCATTCCAGTATCCGGCCCCGATGACCTGAAACATGCCGCCGGTTTTAACTGTCCGCTACTGCTCGATGCCAAAGCCCCCGCCGGTATATACGGCGGTACCGGCAGCGCTTTCGACTGGTCACTTTTACAGGGCTTCAGGCATGATTTCCCTCTAACGCTGGCAGGCGGGCTCAATGTCGGCAATATTCATGAAGCCATGTCTGTTCGCCAATGGTTTGCACTGGATGTATCCTCCGGTGTTGAGTTATCTCCGGGCATCAAGGATGCCGAAAAAATGCGCGCCTTCGTTAACGCCGTAAATAATACCTGAACAAGGAGCCCTTGTGAGCGCACCCTCTCAATATACTGACTTTGCTTCCATATATGACCTGGAAATCAAACATGCTCCTGATGCAGGTGGACACTTCGGCCGCTTTGGCGGTCGCTTTGCGGCCGAAACGCTGATGCAACCATTGAAGGAAATCGAAGAAGCTTTCTTCGATGCCTGGAATGATGACGCATTTCATGCCGAACGCCTGCAATTGCTGGAGAATTACGTCGGTCGCGCCACGCCGATCTATCACGCCGAACGTCTGTCCAGAAAATTTGGCGGTGCTCAAATCTACCTGAAACGGGAAGATTTAACCCACACCGGCGCACATAAAATAAATAATACCATCGGCCAGGGTCTACTGGCCCGACGCATGGGCAAGAAGCGTGTCATCGCCGAGACCGGTGCGGGGCAACATGGTGTAGCAACGGCGACAGTAGCTGCCATGTTCGGCATGGACTGCGATATCTATATGGGCCGTGAGGATATGGCCCGGCAGATGCCGAATGTACTGCGTATGCGATTACTCGGAGCCAATGTCATCCCGGTCGATTCCGGCACTGCAACATTGAAAGATGCGGTCAACGAGGCACTGCGCAACTGGGTGGCAACCTGTGAAAACA
>CAZBEN010000007.1:0-35296 GCA_964490955.1 uncultured Zetaproteobacteria bacterium
GGCCTCATTTGGGACAGCAGCGCTTCGATCAAAATTAGTGTGAACAGGCCCTAGTTTAATCAGACCCTGTCACTTGTGGCGGGGTTTTGTTTTTCCAGTTAACGCTTGTGGCAGGCAGGCAGTGATTGCATCGGATAGCCCTGATTGCCCCGTCCCTTGCAAGTGTAATAACCATAATGGCTGGTTTTCAGGCCACAGCGGCACCAGTTTGACCGCATCCTTTGCCGTAACAGCAATGTTTGCATGCAGCTTCACCAAGGCTTTAACATCTTTGTCAGTAAAAAGATGATGATCCGGATATGATGAATACCCCGAGAGTTCCAGACCACTTGTTTTCAAATCATCGAAGAAACGCTGTGGTCGAGCGATGGATGTAATGGCATAGACGCTATTCGGATGAGCAGTATCGCTACCCATGGCATCAATCAGTCCGGCTGGTTCGCGCACCCAGCTCCATTCACGGGATTCACTAAGAGGCTGACAACGATCATTTTCTGTTTTACTACCGGTGCGCACGATGATGTCGGCGCGATCAAGTGCAATCACCGGTTCGCGTAGCGGCCCGGCTGGAATCAAGTGACCATTTCCAGTGCCTTCAGCTGGAACAAGTACAATATCGCAACAGCGCTCCAAATGCCGGTACTGGAAGCCATCATCCAGAATCAGCACATCGCCGAGACCATCAATCAGTGAGCAGGCAGCTATGCGGTCTGCCGCAACAATGGTCGGGCAACCGGATATTTCAGCCAGCATTTTTGCTTCATCGCCGACTTGTTTCACATCGGCATCCGGGTCAACAATGGCGGGTGATGAGGTTTTACCGCCATTGCCTCTGCAGAGAATGACAGGCGAATAACCCATTTGATTTAAAACATCAGCCAGCCACAGGACAAATGGTGTTTTACCGCTGCCCCCGGCAGTGATATTGCCGACCGATATCATGGGTATGGGTGGAGTTGTGGTGTGTGCAGCACGCCGGTTCAAATGTATTCTGCTGATGGCGGCATAGACCTGTTCGATACAGCGCAACAGTAGTGGTGGCTGGCATGGTTTCCACCACATCTGTTCTATTCGGCTATAAAGGCCGGGCACGATGACTCCTGTGGTCAGGCATCCATGGCTGGATGGCTTCCAGTACACGTTCCAGTATCTGCGCTCTGTCCTGAATGAACAGAGCAGCACTGGCATTTAAATGTCTAAGTTCATCCGGATGACTGAGCAGGCGGGTGATTGCTGCTTCCAGTTCTGAATCATTACGGCTGACTATTGCTGCTTTGCCTTGCTGCATCTCGGCCATGATATCACGAAAATTCTGCACATACGGGCCGGTGACAACACCACGTCCACAGATCGCGGCTTCCAGCGGATTATGGCCGCCAATATTTTCAAGGCTGCCGGCAACGATAACAACATCGGCGACAGTATATAAACCGGTCAGTATTCCCATACTATCCAGCAGCACGAAATCAGCATCGTATCGGCTGGTATCATGATCATGCAGTTTGGACCAGCGAGACAGCCTGTGTCCGCGTTCCTGTATCAGAGCTGCAACCTGATCAAAACGCTCAGGGTGACGAGGTACAATTATGGTAAGCAATTCAGGGCAGATGGCATGCCAGACCGGCCACATGTCGAGCAAGCGGCTGTCTTCACCTTCATGCGTACTGGCGATCAGCAGAATCGGCCTGCTGCTGTTGATATCCAGTTTTTCCCGAAAGACTTTGGAGTCTACTGCAGGTGCGCTGATAGCGTATTTGAGGTTGCCTGCAACTTCGATTTTGTCAGAGGCTACGCCCATTGCGATTAAACGTTCAGCGTCGGTCTGACTCTGGGGTAAAAACAGGGATACGGGAGCAAGCCAGCGCTTCCAAAACCAGCGCGAAGCTTGATAACGTGGAAATGAACGATCGGAAATACGCGTGTTGATGCCGATAACCGGAATATGCTGTTTCTTGCAAGCGGATAACATACCGGGCCAGAATTCTGTTTCAGCCAGCAGCAGCAGCGAAGGTTTTAGTGAGCGAGCCAGTCGCACCATTGCCGATGGCAAATCCCATGGCAGGAAAGACAGTGAAATGCTGTTACCCAACAATCGGTCGGCATGGGCAAAACCCGTAGCGGTGATCACACTCAGGTGAACAGTGTAGCCCTGCTCAAGCAAGGCACGGATCAGCGGCGTAACCGAACCGACTTCACCTACCGAGCAGGCATGCACCCATATGCATCCGGGTCGGGCTTGCGGCAGGTTAAGGGTTAAGTGCTGACGCCATTTCCCGGATATGGTGAATCCTGATTCTCGCATAGCCGTATTGGAACAGGAAGTAGTGTTTTGTGCTAGCCCGGCTTGCTTACAGGTCATTCGGGACAGGGGCTGATGATAGCCTTTTATTTATTGAACAGTACTATTCATGTTTATGCTTTCCGAGTGTCATACACATATTGTTGTGAACAGTCCCTTGCATGATTGAGTCACTTTATCTTCTGCTGATCGCTCTGGTGATTGTATTCCTGGCGGCTGAGGTTTTTACCAATGCACTTGAGTATCTCGGTGAACGTATGGGCGTGTCAGAAGGCGTGACAGGTTCCATTTTTGCCGCTGTAGGTACAGCGATGCCGGAAACCATTATACCCATTGTAGCTATTATAGCCGGTGGTGCGGCTGAGTCGGTGAACCGTGAGGTGGGGATGGGGGCGATTCTCGGTGCGCCATTTATGCTGGGTACGCTTAGTCTTGGTTTGATGGCATGGTTTGCCGGCAGGAAGAGGGGATGGCATGTTTCTTTCAACCCGGAACCATCCGGGTTGAAACGGGATATTCGTACTTTTATGTTCGCTTTTTCCCTAGTGGTGATGGCAGCATTATTACCGCAAGGTTGGGAGTCAGCGAGAATGTTTGTGGCATTTTCGTTGTTTTTGATCTATTTCATTTATTTGCTGCGCACCATCAAAGCCAGTAAGGCACTGGTGGAAGACGGGCATGGAACTGAAGCGGATAATGGACTATATATTTCACGATTGTTGGGAGACTCTGCGCCTGTCGCTGTGCTGCAGTTGCTTGCAGGTTTGTCTCTGCTGGTAATCGGTGCAAAGGTGTTTGTGCACGGCGTTGAACAGGCAAGCAGCCTGTTCGGGGTTTCCGCTCTTGTGGTTTCATTGCTGATTGTGCCGATTGCGACCGAATTACCGGAAAAGGTCAATTCCATTCTCTGGGTCAGACGGGGCAGGGACACGCTGGCATTTGGCAATATCACCGGAGCCATGGTGTTTCAGGGCACAATTATTCCTGCTGCCGGCATGTTATTGATGCCATGGGCTTTCAATGATGCGCATGCGGTGGTTGCAGTCATGCTGGCATTGCTTGGCAGTGGATTGCTCTGGTTCCTGCATAAAACCGGACGATTAAACTCCGTCTTCCTTAGTATGAATATGCTGCTTTATGCTGCATTCATATGCTTTGTGCTTCTCACTATATAACCTGAATGAGCGAGTATTTTTTTTATCCATTATATCAACTTTGAACATGCAAAGAAGGAAGACTGACATATGATTATTACCATTCTATCCATTGCCGCGATTTTGTATCTCGCGCTGCAACTGGAAGACAAACTGAAGATTCCATCTCCCGTTGGCCTGATTGCATTATCGTTTGGCTTTCATGCGGCATTCGGGGAGGTTTTTATGCTCACCGGCGATGCTGAACATTTTGCCGCGCTGGTCATTCTGCTGCTACCGATACTGTTAATTTCCGACTCGCTGGAATTGAAAGTCGAAGATTTGAAGGAGCATGGCCTTAGCCTGTTCTATCTGGCTGTTGTTGCCGTGGCCTTGTCTGTCGTGGTTGCACTGCTGATCGGCAATACATTATTCGGCCAGTATCATCTCTCGGTAGCTGCCATTATTGTGTTATTTTCCATGGTACTGGCGACTGATCCGGTTTCTGTCGTCAGTATTTTTTCCAAGTTCGAACTGCCGCACCGTTTGAAAATACTGTGTGAAGGTGAAAGTCTCTTCAATGATGCCACTGCACTGATTGTGTTTGTATTTATCGGGCTGTATGCAATCGAAGGCGGTGAAATCACAGTTGGTTATGTCAGTGAAATCAGTGCAATCGTGGTGCTGGGTTCGGCTCTGTTGGGTATTGTGATCGGATACCTTGGCCTGATCGCAATGAAAACCACCGATAACAGGATTGCCGAATTGCTTGTGCTGATTCTGACCGGCTATGGTGCATTTGAGATAGCGGAACATTTTTATGTCCTGATGAATATGCTGGGCGGTCATTCGCATACCCATTTATCCGGCATCCTTGCCTGTATTTTTGCCACCGTGACGGTGCATCATATGATGAGCAAGGCCGTTATACATGATGAAATACGCATTGAAAAAGAATCGGATGATTTACAACGCGAATCATCATCAGGTCATGGTTCACGTTCATTGATTCAACAGGCGATTGATAAAATCAAGGCAACAGTGGAAGAGCGTGACCGGCATTTGCGTACTAAAGAGGATATCCAGCTGCTGGCCATCGTGGCCAATACCATGTTGTTTGTGGCCATGGCAGAAATTATTAATATTGATTTGCTGTGGCAATACAAAACTGAAATCGTAGTGATGTTTCTGGCTACTACAGTAATTCGTGCCGTGATGATGGCCAAATTCGCCATCCTGACCAACCGGACCGACAAAATGACCAATGTCAATTTCCGCTGGTGGGGCGTGCTGACCTTCGCCGGTATCAAGGGTGGTCTGTCCGTGGTGATGTTGATGATGATTCCTGCCTCATTCGAACATCTTGAAATGTTCAAGGCGATTGTCATCGGTGTGATTATGCTATCTACATTTATTTATTCATTGTTCCTGATCGTCATCATCGGCAAAAATAAAGACATCTTTGCCAGGGAACTGGAACTGGAAGGTGATTCTCACTGAAACACAGACTGTTGTTATGAAGCTTACAACGGGTTGGTTACAGTTGATGAGCCTCGAACCAGTTGTTGCCGGTACCGATATCAACAACCAGCGGCACGTTTAGTGCTACGGCAGCTTCCATCGTTTCCCGCATCATGGATGACACATGTTGCATCTGCATTATCGGCGCTTCCACGATTAATTCATCATGCACCTGCAGGATGATGTGGGCTCCGGGTGCTTCTGTTTGAAGACGCCGGTGCAGGCGGATCATGGCGATTTTGATGATATCGGCAGCCGAACCTTGTAGTGGTGCATTGATGGCCGTACGTTCGGCATAGGCACGGCGCATACCATTCCTGCTATTGATCTCAGGCACATAAACACGGTGGCCGAGCAGTGTTTCAACAAATTCATCCTCGCGTGCCCGCTCCAGCGTGGCATCCATGAAGCCGCGCACGGATGGATAGCGTGAAAAATAGGCTTCAATGAATTCCCTGGCTTCGCTGCGGGCTACACCGAGTTGTTTAGCCAGTCCGAATGCACTCATGCCGTAGAGAATGCCGAAATTGATAATTTTGGCACGCCGGCGCATTTCTCCGCTGACATCGGCCAGATCAATTCCGTTGACGGCAGCTGCAGTGGCCGCATGAATATCAGCGCCATTGGCAAATGCCTGCATGAGTACTGAATCCTCGGAGAAATGTGCCATCAGCCGTAACTCGATCTGGGAATAATCGGCCGCAATGAGTACATGCTCCGGTTCGGCAGTGAAGGCTTTACGGATTTCGCGCCCCTCACTGCTTCGAATCGGAATATTCTGTAAATTCGGGTCGGATGATGAGAGGCGGCCTGTGGTGGTGATGGCCTGATTGAATGATGTGTGTACGCGGCCCGTGGCTGGATGAATCAGCTTTGGCAGAGCATCGGTATAGGTGGATTTGAGTTTGGCCAGTTGTCGTACTTCGAGAATCAGGCGTGGCAACTCATGTTCTCCGGCCAGAGCCTCCAGTACTTCCTGGCCTGTTGCCCATTGACCCGACCTGGTTTTTTTCCCGCCCGGAATACCGAGCCGTTCAAATAGTAGCTCGCCCAGTTGTTTGGGTGACTGGATGTTGAAGGTTTCACCTGCAGCGGTATGAATATTTGATTCCAGTTTCATGATGCGTTCACCGAAGCGTGTGGAGAGTTCCCCCAGTTTAGCGGCATCGATATAGGCGCCTGTCCACTCCATGTCGGCCAGTACGAATGCAAGCGGCAGCTCGATCTCGTCATGACGTTCAAGCCGGTGTTCAGCTCCCAGTTTAGTGCGTAGAAAATACGTCAGCCTGAGTGCGACTTCCGCATCTTCAGAGGCATAGGGCAGCGCCGTTTCAATCGGTACCATGTCAAAGCCGATCTGTTTGGCGCCCTTTCCGGCGACTTCTTCATAGGCAATGCAGTGATGGTCCAGATAATCTTCGGCTACGCGATCCATCTTGGGCGGGTATTTGGCCGGATAGAGGCAATAGGCCAGTAACATGGAATCTGCAGCTATGCCGCGCAACTCAATACCGGCACGGCGCAGAACCTGAGTATCATATTTCAGATTGTGGCCGCATTTGGCCCTGTTTTCATCTTCCAGAATCGGTTGCAGTGCATCCAGAACCTGTTGCAAAGGTAATTGTCTGGGTGGCGGGGTGAGCAGATCGGCAGCGCGATGGCCAACCGGGACATACCAGCCTTCACCGGCCTGAATGGAAAAGGACAGGCCGACTATGGCGGCATTATGTGTTTTCAGTGACGTTGTTTCCGTATCCAGTGCGATCAGCTCAGCTTGTTTGAGATGATCGAGCAGTGATTGCAGCGATGTTTCATCATCAACCAGCCTGTCTGTACGGGGAAGGGCCGGTGGCACCGGTATCTCCTGCTGTGCATGGTTTGTTTCTTTGTCAGAGTCTGTCTTTCCAGCTTCAGTCGGGGTACCGGCTATTGTATTTTCATCACAGAATTCAGCCATCAAACGCCGGAACTCCAGATGGGTGAACAGTTCTGCCAGTTTTTCCCGGTTCGGCTGTTGAACAGCCAGCTTATCGAGTTCCACTCCCACATCCACCTGATCATCCAGTGCGACCAGCCGGTAGGACAGACGGGCATCGTCGGCAAATTCAATGAGGTTTTCGCGCCGTTTGGTTTGTTTTATTTCGGATGCACGGGAGAGCACGCCTTCCAGATCACCATAGGCATCCAGCAGCAGTACGGCTGTTTTAGGGCCGATACCGGGCACACCGGGGATATTGTCCGCCGAATCACCGGCCAGTGCCAGTAAATCGTGAATGCGATCCGGCCCGACGCCCCATTTTTCCTTCACTTCCTCAGCGCCATAATCTTTTTTGCGCATCGTATCCAGCATCCACACTTTGTCGCTGATCAGCTGCATCAGATCCTTGTCGGTTGAGACAATGGTGACATCCCAGCCTTTGGCTTCGGCCCGGCGTGCCAGCGTGGCAATGACATCATCCGCCTCGTAATTTTCGATACAGATACGATTGAGATTGAATGCATCGGTGAGATCAAACACGGCAGGCCATTGCGCTGCCAGTTCCTCCGGCATGGGGGGGCGATGCGCCTTGTATTCGGCATACATATCGTTGCGGAAGGTGCCTCCCTTGGGATCGAAAGCGACAGCCACATGGGTCGGGCTAAGGTCTTTGAGGATGCTGCGCAACATCTGTACATAACCGAAGACGGCATTGGTCGGTTCGCCCTTTGAATTGGTGAGATTGTGTTTTACCGCATGAAAGGCGCGAAATACATAGTTGGGTCCGTCAATCAGAACTAAATGGGGCATAGACGGCAGGCTGCCGTACCAGTGGCTATGGTGAAAGTTGTTTTTTTGATACTTGGAGAGATACTGATTTATTGCTATCCAGGCAAAAATCCATGCGAGGTAACGCCAACGGACTGTTATCGTTTTCTGCTTGCCATGTTAAGCTGGCGCTAATTCATGCGAACAGACTTTGGAACACGGTTGCGGAGGTTTCTTATGTCCAATAAGCAGCACTACGAAGGTAGCAGGATTACGGTGTATTTTGATGCGTCACGTTGCATCCATGCGGGGCGGTGTGTCAAAGGATTACCGGATGTATTCCGGGCTGGTACGGAAGGGCCATGGATTTTTCCTGATGCGGCATCTGCTGATGAAATTGCCGCGCTATGCAGCACATGCCCCTCCGGTGCATTGACCTGTCACCGTACGGATGGCGGCGCTGAAGAAGCCGGACCTGAGATCAATACGATCAGCGTCGAAGTTGATGGTCCGCTGTGCGTGCATGCTGATTTTACACTTGATGGCGAAGATCCGGGCAGTTTTCGCGCTACTCTGTGCCGTTGCGGAGCCTCAAAAAACAAGCCGTGGTGTGATGATTCACACACAGAAGCCGGATTCAGTGATCCGGGCGATGTTCCTCTATTTAATCCTGATGCAGAAACAGACACAGGAAGGCTGGATATCAAACCATTTAAAAACGGGCCATTGTTTATGGCCGGGCCACTATCTATTCGCGATAGTCACGGTCAAACAGTCAGGGTCTGCGATAAAACTGTATTATGCCGTTGCGGTGGATCGAGGCATAAACCCTATTGCGACGGCACCCATGCAGAAATCGAATTCAAGTCCGAATAGAAAGTGTAAAAAAGAATTGAAAGGGAAACAGGGAGATAATATGGCAGGGCAACAGGGTGAGGAGCAGGTAGTAATTTCAGCATTGATGGAATCCAGCGGTGTGAAATTCGGCACCAGCGGAGCGCGTGGCCTGGCTGTCGATATGACAGATCGGGTCTGCTACGCTTATACGTTGGCCTTCATGCAGTTTCTGGACGGCATCGGAGATATTGAGCCCGGCTGTCGCGTGGCCATTGCCGGGGATTTTCGTCCCAGTAGTCCGCGCATTATGAATGCGGTTGCGATGGCTGTACTGGATGCTGGTTGTGTGCCGGTCAATTGCGGATTTATTCCCACACCGGCAGTAGCCTGTTATGCCATGTCGCTCGGCATTCCTTCCATTATGGTGACGGGCAGCCATATTCCCGATGACCGTAATGGCATCAAATTCTATAAATCAGCAGGTGAGATACTCAAGAACGACGAACAGGCCATGACCGCGCGCAGCGTATGGATAGCTGCTGAGTTGTTTGATGTGGCGAGCAATACCACGGGCGAAACTGTATTGCCAGCTGTGACTAATGATGCCGAACGGGATTATGTGCGGCGTTATCTCGATTTTTTCCCGGCCAACTGTCTGGCTGGCCAGAAGGTCGGTGTTTATCAGCATTCCACGGTTGCCCGCGATATGCTGGTGGAAGTCATGCAGGGACTCGGTGCAGAGGTTATGGCGCTGGGCCGTTCGGAACATTTTATTCCGGTCGATACCGAAGCCATACGCCCCGAGGATGTCAGACTGGCTGCAGGCTGGGCGGCGAAATACGGTTTTGACTGCATCGTTTCCGCCGATGGCGATGGCGACCGGCCTCTGGTCAGTGATGAGTCCGGCGTCTGGTTACGCGGTGATGTGGCGGGAATTCTGTGTGCCCGTTTCCTGCAGGCGGAATCCGTAGCGACACCGGTCAGTTGCAATTCTGCGGTAGAAAAATCCGGCTGGTTTGAACGCATTGACCGCACCCGCATCGGTTCTCCCTTTGTTATTGCCGCTATGGATGCCGCCATTGTAGAAGGTGCCGGGAATGTGGTGGGCTATGAAGCCAATGGCGGCTTTCTCACCGCCACGGATATCGGTCTGAATAGCCGTATCCTGACTGCGTTACCAACGCGTGATGCCATGATTGTACCGCTGGCAATTCTGATGCTGACCAAAGCCGAAGGGAACAGTATTTCTGAACTACTGGCCACGTTGCCGCAGCGATTCACCTACAGCGACCGATTAAAGGAATTTCCGACCGAACTGAGCCAGTCGGGCCTTGCCGCACTGAAAACAGGTGATATGGCTGCCGATATTCAGGCCGCAGAATCCCTGCTGGGCGAAGCCTTCGGCCCGGTGGTCTCGATAGATAGCACCGATGGCATTCGTATCACCTTTGCCAGCGATGAAGTGGCGCATCTGCGTCCCTCCGGCAATGCACCGGAACTGCGCTGCTACAACGAAGCCGCCAGCGAGCAACGGGCAGTGGAAATGAATAAAATATGCATGTCTATTCTGGAAGGCTGGCGCTAAATATCGTGATGGCACCCCACATGTATCCCAATGGTGCTGAAGGCAGCTTAATACACATAAATGAGATTACGGGGGCGGAATACATTAATTCTGAAAGGTTGTTGTTGGCCACTTTCTCCCGTTCGCCTGATCAGCACATGTAGCCTGTTAAGTTCCATCAAGGGCGGCGTGCATCATCCGATAGTCTGCCAGCGCTCATGATCTAAACATATTTGCGTCAGAGATATTGCGCGTGGATCCCTTTTACATTCAATATACGTTTGACTATGCGCAGCGAGCTCGGTCAGAAACTAGAATTCGGGCATCATGCAGACTAGCTTGCGCAGCCTTTTAAATCACAGGAGAATTACATTGAGCAACAGTTTCGGCGCAAAAGACATACTCAAAGTTGGCGACAAGACCTACACATATTACGCACTCAAGGCGGCCGGGGATATATCGCACCTGCCATTCTCCATGAAAATCCTGCTGGAGAATCTGCTGCGCCGCGAAGATGGCGAGGTTGTCAGCCGTGAGGATGTCGAGGCGATTATCAACTGGGATGCGGCTGCCGAGCCGTCTAAAGAGATTGCCTATATGCCGGCTCGTGTGCTGATGCAGGATTTCACCGGTGTGCCTGCTATTGTCGATCTGGCTGCCATGCGCGATGCGGTAGTGGCACTGGGTGGAAAGGCCGATCAAATCAATCCGCTGGCTCCGGCTGAGCTGGTGATTGATCACTCGGTTCAGGTGGATGTGTTCGGTTCCGATAGTGCATTGGCGACAAATGCCGATATTGAATTCTCGCGCAACCGCGAACGCTATAATTTTCTCAAATGGGGTCAGAATGCCTTTGATAACTTCAAGGTGGTGCCGCCGGATACCGGTATTGTGCATCAGGTTAATCTGGAACATCTGGCCCGTACTGTGTTTGTCGATGACGATGGTGTGGCTTACCCTGATACGCTGGTCGGAACCGATTCCCACACTACCATGATCAATGGTCTCGGTGTGCTCGGCTGGGGTGTAGGCGGTATCGAAGCGGAAGCCGCCATGCTTGGCCAGCCGGTCTCCATGCTGATTCCGAAGGTCGTCGGTTTTGAATTGACCGGTTCTCTGCCGGAAGGTGCCACAGCCACTGATTTGGTGCTGATGATTGTGGAAATGCTTCGAGCGCATGGTGTGGTTGGAAAGTTCGTTGAATTCTATGGTGATGGATTGAATCATCTGCCGCTGGCGGATCGAGCCACTATTGCCAATATGGCCCCCGAATACGGCGCAACCTGCGGCATTTTCCCGATTGATGATGAAACCCTGAATTACCTGCGCCTGTCCGGTCGTTCCGAACAGAGTGTCGCGCTGGTTGAAGCCTATGCCAAAGCACAGGATATGTTCCGGGGTTCAACTGTAACTGCGATCTACAGCGAAAGCCTGAGTCTGGACATGTCCACCGTCGTGCCATCGCTGGCCGGTCCGAAACGTCCACAGGATCGCATTGCATTGTCCGATTCCAAAGCCAGCTTTGCAGCTGCAGTCGAAAGTATCAAATCTGAAGCCGGATTGAGTTCCACCACAGTGAATACAAACATCAGCGGACAGGATGTAAATATTGATGATGGCGCAGTCGTCATTGCTGCCATCACCTCCTGCACCAACACGTCCAATCCGTCCGTTATGCTCGGTGCCGGACTGGTGGCCAAAAAGGCTGCTGCGCTGGGGCTGACAGCCGCGCCATGGGTCAAAACCTCGCTCGGTCCGGGCTCGCTGGTAGTGACCGAATATCTTGAGAACGCCGGTCTGATCGATCCGTTGAAGAAACTCGGTTTTCATGTTGTCGGTTACGGTTGCACAACTTGCATCGGTAATTCCGGTCCGTTGCCTGCTGAAGTATCGGAGGCTATTGCCGAAGGTGATCTGTCTGTTTGTTCCGTGCTGTCCGGCAATCGTAATTTTGAAGGGCGTGTGCATGCCGAAGTGCGTATGAATTATCTGGCATCCCCGCCACTGGTGGTAGCTTATGCGATTGCCGGTACGATGAATATCGACCTGTACAACGATCCGATTGGTACGAATTCTGATGGTCATGGCGTCTTTCTGAAAGATATCTGGCCGACCCAGGAGGAAATAGCTGAAGCCGTGGCTGGCGTATCGCGTGAACAGTTCACCAAATCCTATGCCGATGTGTTTGCCGGCGATGCCAACTGGCAGAATCTGGCTGCCCCAGAAGGCGAGCGTTTCGCCTGGGAAGACGATTCCACTTACATCCAGAACCCGCCGTATTTCGTTGGTATGGGCAAGGAAGTTGGCAGCATAGCCGATATTGAAAACGCCCGCGTGCTGGCATTGCTGGGCGATTCTGTCACCACCGACCATATTTCGCCGGCCGGCGCCATCAAAGCCGATTCTCCGGCCGGTCAATACCTGCGTGAACACGGCGTCGATCAGAAAGATTTCAATTCCTACGGTTCTCGTCGCGGCAACCATGAAGTGATGATGCGCGGCACTTTCGCCAATATCCGCCTGCGCAATCAGCTCGCACCGGGCACCGAAGGCGGGGTTACCGTTCACCTGCCGGACGGCGAGCAAATGAGTATTTATGATGCCGCCATGCAGTATCAGAACGACAACATTCCGGCCATTGTGGTTGCCGGTAAGGAATACGGTTCCGGTTCATCGCGCGACTGGGCTGCCAAAGGGCCTGCATTGCTCGGTATTCGCGCCGCTATTGCCGAAAGCTATGAACGCATCCATCGTTCCAATCTGGTCGGTATGGGCATTCTTCCTTTACAATTCAGGGACGGGGAATCGCCTGCCTCACTGGGTTTGAGCGGACGCGAAACCTTCAGTATCACCGGTGTTGAGGAAGGCGTACGCGAAGTCACCGTCACTGCCGATGATATCTCCTTCACAGCCATTGTGCGCATCGATACACCCAAGGAATGGGACTACTATCGCCACGGCGGTATTCTGCATTATGTGTTGCGCCAGCTGGCCGGTTCGTAACGGTTACGGCTGAGTTTTCCTGATGCCTGAACTGCCCGAGGTTGAAACCATCCGGGCCGGACTACAGCCGTTGCTGGCGGGCAGGAAAATCACATCGGTTGTTTGCCATCGTCCGAATCTGCGTTATGCCCTTCCGGATCTGTCCTCGCTGGTCGAGGACAGGGTGGTCGATCTCCGGCGTCGTGCCAAATATCTGTTGTTTGAACTGGAGCGGGACGGGAAGACGCTGGTCTGGCATCTGGGCATGACCGGTCAGTTCCATGTCCTGCCCGGCCAGGCGCCGGCTGGAGCCCATGAACATGTGCGTGTTGATTTCAGTGATGGCAGCAGCCTGCGCTATCGGGATGCTCGCCGTTTCGGCTATGCGGGGCTGTTGCCAACTGAACATCTGGCAAGCCATGCCTGGTTCAGTAATCTCGGGCCGGAACCGTTGTCGGATGCATTCAACGCCGGTGCCCTCGCCTTGATCTGCCGCGGACGCAAGGCACCGATAAAAAATATCATCATGGATGCATCTGTTGTGGTCGGGGTCGGTAATATTTATGCCTCGGAATCGTTATTCAGGGCCGGCATTCACCCGGCCCGGGCCGCCGGCAGGATTGCTTCCGCGCGGCTCGGTCTGCTGGTGGGTACTATCAAAGAAGTATTGGCAGAAGCGATTGAAGCCGGGGGAAGCACGATCAGTGATTTTGTGCATGCCGATGGCAAGCCCGGCTATTTTGCCCATCAGTTTCAGGTCTATGGTCGCCAGCACCAGCCCTGTTACCGTTGCGGTGCAGCCATCAAACGCATGACACAGGCCGGACGCAGTACATTTTATTGCGGTGGCTGCCAGCATTGAAACGGATGTGTATCATGCGCAGCGAATCGATTATTTGGAGATAGAAGTGAAATTAGCACTGGAACAGGCACTCAAGGCCGCACTGGATGAACTGCTCAGGGATTATCCCGAAGCACAGATACCGCAGGTGGTGTTGAATCGCCCGAAACAGAAAGAACACGGTGATTATTCTGCCAATGTGGCCATGCCGCTGGCGCGGGTATTGAAGCAGAGCCCACAACAGATTGCCGGGCGTATTCTGGAAGTGGTTGAGTGGCCGGATGCGGTTGAAGGGGCTGAGGTCGCTGGCCCCGGCTTTATCAATATTCGTTTGCAGCAAGCCAGCGAAGCAGCGATTCTGAAAATTATCATAAGAGCAGGTGAACAATATGGCCGTGTCGCTTTGTCTGATGATGCAGAAAAGGTAAATCTTGAATTTGTTTCAGCCAATCCGACCGGCCCTATGCATGTCGGCCATGGTCGTGGTGCGGTAGTAGGTGATGCATTGGCCAATGTGCTCAGTGCAGTCGGTCACGATGTGCAGCGTGAATATTATATCAATGATGCCGGTGCCCAGATCGGGGTGCTGGCGAACAGTGTCTGGTTGCGTATGCAGGAATTGCAGGGCGAGACGATTGCGTTTCCCGAAGGTGCTTATCCGGGGGAATATATTGTAGAGATTGCTCGTGGAATATTGGCTGAGCATGATTATCAGACGCTGCTGTCGCTGGATGAATCTGCCCGTCTGAAGCAGATCGGACAGCTGGCCATTGATGCCAATATGGCCATGATCCGGGATGATCTGGATGCCATCGGCATCCGCTTCGATCTGTATTTTTCCGAGCAGGGTTTGCACAGCAGCGGCAGTGTCACCGAATTGATTGAGCGCCTGCAGGCTGACGGTGTGGTTTATACCGGTATTTTGCCGCCACCGAAGGGTAAGGAAGTTTCCGATTATAAACCGGTAGAACAATTATTGTTTCGCACTACCGGTTTCGGAGATGATGTGGATCGTCCCCTGGCCAAACAGAATGGTACAGCCACCTACTTTGCTGCCGATATCGCTTACCATTACGATAAACACCAGCGTGGCTTTGATCGCATGATTGATATCTGGGGAGCCGATCACGGCGGTTATGTCACGCGCGTACAGGCGGCTATGAAAGCCTTGATCAGGCAAGAGTCGCAGCCTGATGTGTTATTGGTGCAGATGGTCAACCTGACCCGTGACGGCAAGCCGGTGAAAATGTCCAAACGCGCCGGAACTTTTGTTACGCTGCGTGAAGTGGTCGATGAAGTCGGCCCGGATGCGGTACGTTTTAACTTCATGACACGCCGTGTGGAGAGCCAGCTTGATTTTGATCTGGAAGCGGCCAAAAAACAGAATGATGAGAATCCGGTCTATTATGTCCAGTATGCCCATGCACGCATTGCCGCGATTTTGCGCAAGGCGGTAGAAGAAGGTGTTGAAATTGCAGATGCTGACAGTGTGGATGTGTCGGCACTGACTTCACATGAAGAGCAGCGTTTGATCGCCCATTTACTGGCTTACCCGGATACGCTTACAAAGGCAGCGGAACGACTGGAAGCATATCGCGTGGCAACATATGTGCTGCGCCTGGCGGCGGATTTCCATAGTTTTTACCACAAACACAAAGTGGTCACGGATGACGCGGATCTGACTGCGGCACGCATTGTCTTGATCCGGGCTGTTGGCCAGGTGATTCGTAATGCATTGTCCATCCTGGGTGTGTCTGCACCGGAGCGTATGTAATGCTTTATCATCAGCCGATGGCAGGAGTGGTTAATGGCTAAGCAGGATTTCGCACAGGTACAGTCGACCATACAGCCTGAATCGGAATCGGAATCAGGTTCCGGGGCTATGTTGAATGCGGTTGGTATTGTGATGATTGCCGCCCTGTGTTTTGGCGGTGGTTACTGGCTGGGCCTGGCCAATAGCCAACAGGCTGGCAATAGCGTGGATGTGGATGCTGTTGAAGCAAAACTGGCGATTCAGGTGGCCGAAAATAACGTGCTATTGGCAAAGACCGAAGCTTTGCAGGATTCGGTTGAGCAGTGGAAGCAGAAAGCGCAGCAGGATGCCCATAGCAAGGTGGGCGATCTCAGTTTTTACAAGGAGCTGCCCAAACAGTCGGTGACACCGGCCCCCATGCCCGATATGCCGGTAGCAACAGGTGCACCCAAAATTGTCGCCAAACCGGTTCCGGCACAGCGGTCAGAGGTGGTTAAAGCAGTCAAATCGCTTCCGTCCGGAAGTCATGCATCTGCTATCCCCAAACAGCCCTTGGTCGATGTATATCGCATCCAGCTGGCTTCATTCCGGACGCAATCGGATGCCATGGTGGTGAAACAGAAGCTGTCGCAGGCCGGTTTTCCGGCGCTGATCCATAAAGTTGATCTGGGCAGTAAGGGGTTGTGGTACCGCATTTATGCCGGTCCTTACCATTCAAAATCAGCGGCTGAAGCTGATCAGAAGAAGATCGGAAAAAAAATAAAATTGAAAGGGTTCCTTATCCGTGGCGGATGACGATAGCAGGGAAAAGGCCCGACAACACTGGTTGCAGGAGGTGTTGGGGCAGGATTTTACCATCGTTCCGCTGGCAGGGGATGCCTCTTTTCGTTGTTATTTCCGGGTTACATCTTTGGCCGGGCAGACAGGTGAAAAACATTATGTGTTGATGGATGCTCCGCCACAGCATGAAGATATACGGCCATTCCTGGCTGTGCGCTCGTGGTTTGAGCGGGCCGGACTCAGGGTGTCGGCACTGGAAGCTGAGAATCTGCTGCTGGGTTTTCTGCTGCTGGAAGACTTCGGTAATGAAACATGGGCAAGCTTCTGCGCCTCCGGTGGCAATATGGCACCGTTGTTTGATGATGCATTGCGCCAGTTACACCTGTTACAGGCATCCGATCCGAAACTTAAATTGCCCCAGTTCGATGTATCGCGTATGCGGCGTGAATGTGACCTTTATCTGGACTGGTATTTGCCTCGCGTGGTAGGAAAAATGCCCCCGGAAAACGAGCGGAACACATTTCACTCCGCGTTAGCTCCCACGCTGAAAGCTCTGGCATCACTGCCCCATGTGCCCGTACATCTGGATTACCACAGCCGGAACCTGATGCTGCCGGACAGTTTATTGCCATTGGGCCAAATCGATTATCAGGATGCAGTACTGGGGCCGGTGACCTACGACCCGGCTTCATTGCTTTACGATTGCTATCAGGATTATCCGGAATATGAGCGCAGGCATTGGAGCCGGATGTTTTTTGAGGCACTGCCTACCGAATTATCCGGCTGTTTCGCTGATTTCGATGCATGGCATCGGGCATTGCGTCTGACGGCTTTACAGAGACATATCAAAGCCATCGGCATTTTTGCCCGGCTGGCTTATCGGGATGGAAAAACACAATTTCTCAATGAAATCCCGTTGACCCGAAAGCATCTGGATGAAGAAATGGATGCACTGGATTTTAGCAAATCTGATTTTCCCCTGTTATATACCACGGCTTTATAAGCCGAGGCAATCGCATTAAAATACATTGGTCTGGTGAGCAATAAAATGGTGAGCTTGTCCTTTCTTTGGCGGCAAAGAAAGAATGAAAGAAAGCCGCCTCCGAAATCTCTGCCCTTCGGGTTCCCTCGGAGTGAATATTTTAGCGGTTGCAGCTCTACCGCTTTTCTCCACTAAAATATTCACTCCGATACAGATCTGAAAGGAGGGTTTAAAGGTCTTTTAACCACCGATCCAAGATGCGCCGGAGTATTTGTTGTTCAATGGGAAAAAGCGAAAAAAGTTTTCGCCCCATAGAATGATAAATACGCAGGATGAAGCAGATTGCCGGGCACCTTTCTTTGGGTCGTTTCTTTTGTGCAAAAGAAATGAACATCGTTTGCCAATGCTGTTGGCGTTATGAACTCGTCATAAACAGATGCACTATGACGCATGCTATAACTTCCAGGGCTTCTGAGATTTTAATGCGATTGCCCCTCGCATAAGCTGGCAGGCCTTGTTTGTAGGGGATGATTGCGTAGGGTGCCGCCGCTATTGATTCATGTATGCGCATGGATATTTCATAATCAGGCAGGAGAAGACCATGCAAATCGCCAAAAATAAAGTTGTATCCATCCATTATACCCTGAAAAACGATGCCGGTTCGGTCATCGATTCATCCGAAGGTGCAGAGCCGTTGGTATATTTGCACGGTGCACAGAATATTATTCCGGGTCTGGAGCGGGCGCTGGAAGGCAAAGTCACTGATGATGCGCTGGAAGTCAGCATTGATGCGGTGGATGCCTACGGCGAATACAACAAGGAACTGACTCAGGTGGTTTCAGCCAGTATGTTTGAAGGCGTGGATACACTTGAAGAGGGTATGGAATTCCAGGCCGAGACTAAACAGGGTGTGCAGGTGATCCGGGTTGTCAATGTGGACGGTAATGATATCACCATTGACGGAAACCATCCGCTGGCCGGCGAACGTCTGCATTTCGATGTCAATGTCGCCGAGGTCAGAGAGGCGAGCGAAGATGAATTATCACATGGCCATGTGCATGGCGATGACTGTTGCCATTGATTGAATGATGTTCTTAAAAGCCGTCCCTTGGGGCGGCTTTTTTTATGCCAGTTTCATTTGCATGGCAGATGATAGATGCCGCCGCGTAAATGTCCGGCCAGATCGTGGATGGTTCGTTGATAATGCAGATTGGCGGGTGTTTCGGGTAATCCGCACAGGCCGGTTTCCAAGACAATATAACCGCCGGAATGCAGGTGGGTGGGGGCGTCGTGCAGAAGTGCCGTTAAATATTTGAGGCCATCCTGCTCATCTGTAAGGGCGCATCTTGGTTCCTGCGCCAGTTCCTGTTCCAGTGCGGCCATTTCCGATTCAGCTACATAGGGTGGATTGGAAATAATGGCGTGAAACAGGCCGTCGCTTTGCTGTAATGCTCCCAGCATATCACCTTGCCTGAAGGTGATGCGGCTGCCTGCATCGTGGATTTCGGCATTGCGCCGGGCAATATCCAGTGCTGCACCGGAAATATCCGTGGCGACAATGTGAGACTGAGGATACTCACAGGCCAGTGTGACAGCAATGCAGCCGGAGCCGGTACCAATATCACAGAAATGATAGCTACCGTTTTTATTTGGGAAATGTTCCACTATGGCTTCAATCAGGTGTTCTGTTTCAGGTCTCGGGATCAGCACATCAGGACTGACATGAAAGGCGCGCGACCAGAATTCTTTTTGGCCGATAATATAGGCCAGAGGCTCCCGGCGAGCACGTCGCTTCAGCAGGGCATTAAATTTATCCTCTACTGCTGTCGGAACTTTATTATCGGAGCGGATAATCAAATCCGTTCGGCTGATATGCCAGACAAACATAAGCAATACTTCGGCATCCAGATGCGGAGCATCGCAGCCCGCTTCTTTAAGCCGGTCACTGGCATCATGAAGTAATTCTCTGATTATCATGGCTTGTGCCGTTGCATTTCCTTTGCGTTCCTCTGCGTACTCTGCGGTGAAAGGTTTTGGCTGACTGTTATGGCTGGGCAGCGAGAAGCTCAGCTTGATGATGGGTTAATAACGCATCAATCAACTCGCCCATATCGCCATTGATAATCTGTTCCAGTTTGTACAGGGTCAGATTGATGCGGTGATCGGTAATACGCCCCTGTGGAAAATTATAGGTGCGAATGCGTTCCGAACGATCGCCCGAACCGACCATGCCCTTGCGTGCTTCGGCCCGTTCGGCATCGGCTTCGGACTGTTCCTTGTCGAACAGACGTGCCTGCAGCACTTTCATGGCCTGAGCCTTGTTTTTGTGCTGGCTGGCCTGATCCTGACAGGTGACAACGATACCGCTGGACAGGTGGGTGAGACGGACCGCCGATTCGGTTTTGTTGACATGCTGACCACCGGCGCCGGAAGCACGATAGACATCAATGCGCAAATCTTCAGTGCGAATGTTGACATCTACCTCTTCGGCTACGGGTAATACGGCAACCGTACATGCCGAGGTGTGAATCCGGCCACCGGACTCGGTTTCCGGCACGCGCTGGACGCGATGTACCCCGGATTCAAACTTGAAACGGGAGAACACACCCTGACCACTGATCTGGGCTATCACTTCCTTGTAACCACCAATACCGGTGTCACTGGCAGACAGGATTTCCACTCTGAAACCCTGCGTTTCGGCATAACGGCAATACATGCGAAACAGATCGGCGGCAAACAGGGCTGCTTCATCACCACCGGTACCGGCCCGGATTTCCAGAATGACATCGCGTCCGTCATTCGGATCTTTGGGTAACAGTAGCAGATTCAGGCACGACTCACTGGCAGCCAGTGATTGCTTTAACTCGACTATCTCTGATTCGGCCAGTTCGCGCAGTTCTGCATCGCAATCCGGGTCGGCAGCCATGTCGCGGTTATCCTGCAATTGCTGTTCCAGTTCCAGATAACGTGTTGCCTCTTCAGCAACCGGTTCGATTTCGGAAAATTCGCGGGATAATCTGGTATAGCGCTGGTTGTCGGATGTGATGTCGGGGTCGGCCAGCATGATGGTGATTTCTTCACGCCGCCTGAGAATGTTATCCAGACGAGTGTTCATTATTCCCCTTTGTCGAGGTGTTCAGCATGACAGGCTCATTCATTGGGGACTCGATATCGAACAGGCGCGTGGCAGCACCCATCAGCAAATCACCTTCAATATCATCCGGCAGCTTTTTCAGTGTACTGAGCGTCGGGTGCATATAGCGTTTCATCAGTGCCTTACTGAATCGTTCCACTGCTTCGATCTGGTTGGCATCGAAGCCTTTCATGTAGCGTAGCGCCTTCTCCATTTCTTCACTGCGCCGGGCTTCCATCTGTTGCTGAATACTGCGGATCAGCGGTACGGATTCGAGCGACTTCAGCCAGCGCTGGAACTGGACGGACTCCTCATCAATGATGTTTCCGGCCAGCTGTGCTTCCTGCTCGCGGTGTTCAACATTGCCCTGCACCACCTGCTGTAAATCATCAATATCGTAGAGATAAGCACCGTCAATATCGCTGATGCGCGGGTCGATATCGCGGGGTACGGCAATATCAACGAGGAACATCGGTTTGCCCCTGCGTTTTTTCATAGCTGCTTCAACGGCATCGGGCAGCAGTACAAAAGTACTGGCACCTGTACTGGAGAGCACAATATCGGCGGCATCCAGGTAATCCGGCAACTGATCCATGGTCAACGCATGTCCTTCGAATTCCAGAGCCAGACTCTGGGCTCGTTTCAAGGTGCGGTTGGCTACCAGAATATCGGTGCACCCGTTGCCTCTGAGATGTCGGGCTGCCAGTTCCGCCATTTCGCCGGCTCCCATAAGTAATACGGTTTTACCGGCCAGATCGCCGAAAATATGGCGTGCCAGTTCCACTGCACAGGAGGATATATTGACCGCCTGTTTGCCAATACCGGTTTCACTGCGGGCTCGCTTGGCAGCGGCAAAAGTGGACTGGTAGAGCCGGTGCAGTACATGGCCGGCACTGCCTGCCGCGAGGGCATGTTCATACGATGCTTTCACCTGGCCGAGAATCTGGGGTTCACCGAGCACCAGTGAATCCAGGCCGGAAGCAACGGAAAACAGGTGTTTAATGGCGTCATCTGTGGTGTAGGAGTAGAGATGCTCGCACACTTCTTCCATGTCCATGTCTGCTTTGCTCGCGAACCATTCGTGTACAGTGGCAATAGCGGCATCAGGGTCATGGGTGACCACCGTCATTTCGACCCGGTTGCAGGTGGAGAGCAGGGCTGCCTCACGAATAGCCGGACACTGGATGCGTTGCTGCAAAATCGCAGCGATTCCATCCTCGCTTACGGCAAGTCGCTCGCGCAGTTCAACAGGCGCGGTCTTGTGATTCAGTCCGATATGGCAAATGCGCATGGCGCAAACCTAACGAGTTACAACGGCAGGGTACAGGTCTCCGTCTTCATGTAAGTCCAGCGGTATCGGCATTTTGAGTTCAGCATCGGCAAACAGACGGGCATCCACTCTGCCTTTATGGCTCAATTCAAGCAGCAGGTAGCAGACAGGGGAGTGATGATGATATTTTTGCACCAGTTCGGCCAGCTTGCGAATCCGGGAAAAATCGCTGGCACATGTCCCGTGGGCAGAAATATATATACCGAAAAATGGATGAAAATTGAAAAAATCCGCAAGGGAATGATTACCCGAATATGAGGTTTTCGTGACAGCAAGGTGTTTTTCAAGCATATTGCCGCCGCCTGCGAGCAGCCCCTGACAACAATTTTGTCCGTCGGATATTGCATCGTGAAGCAATTGCTGCATGCAATGCCGGTGAATAGAGAGTTGCTGTGTCGATGAATGGGTGTTTTGCATGGTGCAAGGATAAAACCTTGCTGTGCCCCGTCAATCAAGGCTTGAAACCCCTGATTGTTGTGAGGGAGGTTACAGAAAGCGTAACGCTGTTTTAGATGATTATTTTTTTTGCTATGGAGGCTGAAGTCAGGTGAAAAAGCAGAGACCCGTATCCGTATCGCTGTCAGGCGGATCATTCGGACTGAAAATGGACCGCAAACTGTTTGCGGCCAGTATATTATTATTGGCCGGACTGGTTGTCTTCGGTATCTGGGGTGGTTACGGTGTTTATCAGAGCGATCGATTTTCCACATTATTGCAGCAAACCAGAGTCGAACTGGAGCATGTCCGGATGACTGAGCGTTTGCACGTTGTCGATTTGAACCGGCAGTTGCAGGCAGAACAGGATAAACTGGCAGTATATGCGCGTACGGTGGGGCAGATGCAAGCCCGTATGAGCAGGCTGGATGCATTGGGCGCCCGTCTGGTAGATGTTGCAGCGCTGGATAAATCAGAGTTCGATTTTGGGCTGGAGCCTGCTTTTGGCGGTCACCGCCCGCAACTGCCGGCAGTTCTTGACGCGGAAGCAGTACTGGATGATCAGCTGTTCGCAATGGATGAGCGTTTGAAGCAGCTGGACATCCAGCTGGCCTCTGTTGACTATCTGCTGGAAAAACAACAAACTCTGGGTAAAGCCCGACCACATATCTGGCCGACAGTTGGAGGCTGGATCAGCTCGCGGTTTGGCCAGCGTATCGATCCGTTTACCGGCTCATCGGCTTATCATTATGGCGTGGATATTGCCAACCACTATGGGGCTCCGGTCAGGGTCGCCAGTCGCGGTGTAGTCACCTTTGCGGATAAAATGGAAGACTTCGGTTATGTGGTCGATGTCGAACATGGCTACGGATATAAAACACGCTATGCCCATATGTCCAGCCTGACGGTCAAGGTGGGCGATGTCGTGGATGTCAATCAGGAGCTTGGCCGAATCGGATCGACAGGGCATTCAACCGGGCCGCACCTGCATTATGAAGTGAGTCGTTACGGTAAACTGATTAATCCCGGAACATTTCTGCCGCGCAGCTGATTACAGGGTTATTGGCCCGCTGCGCCGGTGTAGCCGCAGTTTTTTATGATATTCTTCCGGATCCTTGGTTTGCGTCATGGCTCCGTCACGCGGGAAAAGGGCATCGTACAGACGCGAGACCCAGAAACGTAGCGCCGCCAGCCTGAGTAGCAAAGGCAATGCCGCGTGTTCCTCTTCCTCCAGCGGACGCACCGATTCGTAACCATTCAGAAAGGCTCCGGTTCTGGACTGGTCATGATCTGTAAGCAGTACTGCCTGTGCATTGATCGAGATGGCAATATCCATGACGTAAGCAGCATCATGGGCATAGTAGAAATCGATGATACCGGATACCCGATCACCCTCGAACAGGATATTATCAACAAACAGATCACCGTGAATGATGCCGCGTGGCAATAAATCCCAGGCACAGGATTGCTGGAAGTCCAGTTCATCAGACAACAAGCCGGCTGCATCTTTCCCGTACACATCAGCTGTTTTCTCCAGCACCGCATCAATTTTCTCTGCCAGCCAGATGGTTCCGGTCGGATTGCTCCGGCGTTTTTCGAAATCAGCGCCGGCCAGGTGCAGTCGGGCCAGAGCCCGGCCGGAAGCGGTGAGCTGGGTTTCACTGAGTTTATCCAGTGTTTTTCCCGGCAGGCATGAGACGATACAACCCTGTTTACCCTGAACCTCGAACAGTAATGTGCCATCCTTGCGTTGCATGACATCGGGGCAGGATAGTTCATTTGCAGCCAGATGTTTCATCAGATGCATGAAGTACGGCAGCTCTGATGCATCCATGCGCTCAAAAATCGTCAGCACATAGCGCCCGGCATTTCCACCCTGTGTGTTAATAAAAAAGTTACTGTTTTCAATGCCGGCGGCAATACCTTCAAAAGTAGAGAGGGTGCCAAGGCTGTAATCAGAGAGAATGGCGCTGATATCAGCATGTGTAAGCTCGGTGTAGACGGACATGGTGCGAAAGCATAACCGCCGGGGGCGGTTAGACATAGCTCTGATTGGTATTTTTCCGATACGTCACAGGCATTGTTCGGCCAGCTTTCAACCGTTAGCGTTCGCGGCCCTTCTTTAGCAATAAATGCGGCAGGTAAACTATGGATAAAATTATCATTCAGGGCGGTGTCCCGCTATCCGGCACCATTGAGGCCAGCGGCGCGAAAAATGCAGCCCTACCGCTGCTTGCAGCGGCTATTCTGGTTGACGGCCCCGTAACCTATCATCGCATCCCGCATTTGCATGATATTTCAACGATGATGACGCTGCTGGCATGGCAGGGGGCGGATGTTGAATATGATGATCAGCACTGTTTGCATGTGGATGCGCGTTCGGCCAGTAAATCCGAGGCACCGTATGAACTTGTGAAGACCATGCGTGCTTCCTCGCTGGTACTGGGGCCATTACTGGCCCGTTTCGGTCAGGCCCGGGTGAGTTTGCCCGGTGGTTGTGCTATCGGCGCCCGGCCGATTGATATGCACCTGAAAGGCCTGGAAGCGATGGGCGCAAGCATTGAAGTGGAACAGGGTGATATTGTAGCCCGGGCCACCAGAGGGTTGACGGGGGCTATTATTTCGTTTGATCAGGTCACGGTCACCGGTACAGAGAATCTGATGATGGCTGCCGTGCTGGCCCGGGGCACGACCGTGCTGGATAACGCCGCCCGGGAACCCGAGATTGTTAATCTGGCCGAGTCGTTACGTGGCCTTGGCGCCAATATTGAAGGCGATGGCACGAATCGCATAGCGATTCAGGGCGTGGAACGACTGGAGGCCGGTGAGATGACGACGATTGCCGACCGGATTGAAGCAGCGACCTATCTGGCTGCGGGCCTGATTACCGGTGGTGATGTGACCGTGACAGATGTCGACCCGCATGCGCTTGAAGCGTTTCTGGCCAGAGTGAGAGATACGGGCGCGCTGGTTGAATGCGGACCGGATTTTGTGCGTTGCAAGGCACAGGGGCGCTTAAAGGCCGTAGATATTTATACGCTGCCGCACCCGGGTTTCCCGACTGATCTACAGGCCCAGTTTATGGCCATGATGACGCTGGCCGAAGGTACCAGCGTGGTTCGGGAAACTATTTTTGAGAATCGTTTTATGCATGTGCAGGAACTGGCCCGCATGGGTGCGGACATCAGTCTGGATGGTAATACGGCGGTGGTACATGGCTGTGCACATATTTCCGGTGCCCCGGTGATGGCAACTGATTTGCGTGCATCGGCTTCGCTGGTGCTGGCAGGCCTCGCTGCGGAAGGTGAAACGATCGTATCGCGTGTTTACCACATTGATCGCGGTTACGAGCGTATTGAAGAAAAGCTGGGTAAGCTTGGTGCCCGAATTGAACGACACAGTATCAGTGAAAACTGGATGAAGGGAGCGCAACTGAATGCCTGATCGCGGCCGTGGTTCAAAACCGTTAACAATTGCTCTGTCCAAAGGACGGATTCTGAATCAAACACTGCCATTGCTGGCTGCCGCAGGCCTGAATCCGGCTGAAGATGTACAGAAAACACGCAAGCTTATGGTGAGCGGTGATGCAGACGGGCAGGAGATTCGATTCCTGATTATCCGGGCTGCAGATGTTTGCACCTATGTCGAGCAGGGAGCTGCCGACCTCGGCATCGCAGGACGTGATTCATTGCTGGAGTATCGACCCCGTGTGTACGAGCCGCTGAACCTGAATATCGGTCGTTGCCGCCTGTGTGTGTGCGGGCCGGAGGCACTGGTCAATGCCGGCCCGCCCGAGCGCGGCAGTCGCATCCGTGTGGCCACCAAGTATGATCATCTGGCCACCGAATATTTCCTGTCTCAGGGGGTACAGGCCGAGATTATTCATCTGTATGGTTCGATGGAGCTGGCACCGCTGGTGGGTATGGCCGAACGCATTGTCGATCTGGTCGAAACCGGTGGTACATTGAAAGCCAATGGTCTGATTGAAGAGACAACGCTGTTCGATATTTCCAGCCGCATGATTGCCAATCCGGCCAGTTTTGCCACGCGCAGGCAGCAGATTCAGCCGATGATTGAACATCTGCGTCAGGCTGTTGACAAGATGATTGATGAGACATAGGGAACGAAACATGAGCAAAATTTTACGACTGGATTCACGGCGGGACGGCTTTGCCGACAAACTCGATGCTTTGCTGTCCCGCGAGGCCGATACCGGCGATGATGTGCAGAGCCTGGTGGCCGGTATACTCGCTGATGTGAAACAACGCGGTAATGCGGCGCTGTGCGAATATACCGAACGTTTTGACGGTTGGGCCTGTACGGGTGAAACGATTGAAATTACGCCCGAACGTATGCTGGCAGCATGGAACAATGTTTCCGAAATGGATCGGGAGTCGTTGCAACTGGCAACCGATCGTATTCGCGCATACCACGAACATCAGAATCAGGATGACTGGGAATATACCGACGATATCGGTATGACGCTGGGGCAGCGTATCACGCCGCTGGACCGGGTTGGTCTGTATGTGCCCGGTGGCAAGGCGGCCTATCCGTCTTCGGTATTGATGAATGCCGTACCGGCGCAGGTGGCCGGGGTGGAAGAGATTGTCATGGTGGTGCCGACTCCGGGTGGTGACATCAACGAACTGGTACTGGCTGCTGCCCACGTATCCGGTGTGCAGCGCGGATTTGCTGTGGGCGGAGCGCAAGCAGTGGCGGCACTGGCCTACGGCACCGAAACGATTCCTGCGGTGGATAAAATTGTCGGGCCGGGCAATAAATTTGTAGCTGCGGCCAAGCGGCAGGTATTCGGTGCCTGCGGCATCGATATGATTGCCGGGCCGTCTGAGATTGTTGTGGTAGCCGATGGCGGCAATCCGAGCTGGATCGCAGCCGATTTTCTGTCGCAGGCCGAACATGATGAGGCGGCCCAGAGTATTCTGATTTCCACTGATAAACATTTACTGGATCAGGTAGCAGCCTCGATTGAGGCACATCTGGCCGTATTGCCCCGGGTTGAAATTGCGCGTGCCTCGGTTGAAACACATGGTGCACTGATTCATGTTGCTGACTGGGCCGAGGCGGCTGATGTGGTCAATGTGATTGCACCGGAACATCTTGAACTGGCGCTGGATAATCCGGATGAGATGTTGCCATCCATCAAGCATGCCGGCGCAATTTTTATCGGTCATTTTGTGCCGGAAGCACTGGGCGATTATATCGCCGGGCCCAATCATGTCCTGCCGACCAATCGTACGGCGCGTTTTTCCAGTCCACTGGGTGTGTACGATTTCCAGAAACGCAGCAGTATGATTCGGGCTACGCGTGCGGCAGTAGAGAAAATCGGCCCTGCTGCTGCGCATCTGGCCCACCGTGAAGGCCTGCAGGCCCATGCGCTGACGCTGGAATTACGTTTAAAGAAGCCCCAATGATTCGTAGTGATATTAAAGCACTGTCGGCTTATCACGTGCCGGACAGTTCCGGTTTGATCAAGCTTGATGCGATGGAGAACCCGTTCACTTTACCGGATACACTGCAGGAACAGTGGTGCAAATGCCTGTCCGGTGTTGATATCAACCGCTATCCGGATGCCGATATGGCAGAATTACGTGGTCAGATTGCCGCCTGTGCCGGCGTTCATGCTGATCAGATTCTGCCGGGCAACGGTTCCGATGAAATTATTCAGATGATTCTTATGGCTGTGAGCGCCGGTACATGTGTGGTGCCGGCACCAACGTTTGTGATGTACGATCTGATTTCGCACTGGCTGAAACGGCCGGTGGCGTCAGTGCCGCTGGCTGATGATTTCAGTCTGGATGCGGATCATTTCCTGCAGGCCTGTGCGCGCGAAAAAGCTGAAGTCGCCTTTCTGGCCTGCCCGAATAATCCGACCGGCAACCTGTGGCCGGAAGAGACCGTACGCAAAATCGCCGAAGGCTTTGATGGTCTGCTGGTTATCGATGAGGCGTACGGCCCGTTTGCCGGGCGCGATCACATTCACCTGCTTGCAGATAATGTGATGATATTGCGCACTTTTTCCAAACTGGGCTGGGCCGGTTTGCGGCTGGGTTACCTGATCGGCAAAGCGGAGCAAATTGCGCACATGAACAAGGTTCGTATGCCCTATAATATCAATGCGCTGACCCAGGCCTCGGCATTGTTCCTGCTGGATCATTTTGATGTGTTCGAGCAACAGGCTGCTGCAATCCGCACTGATCGGGAGCGCGTTACAGCCGTACTGTCGGGCATGAACACTGTTGAAGTGTTTCCGTCACAAACCAATTTTGTACTGATTCGCATACCTGATTCGGATAGTGCATTCGAACAATTGAAACAGCGTGGTATTCTGGTCAAAAATATGAACGGGGCACACGGATCACTGACCAACTGTTTGCGTATTACGATTGGTACAAGTACGGAAAGTGACGCAGTCTTGACAGCACTGAAGGAGATTCTGATATGAGTCCTGATACACATCGTTCTGATATACATCGAGCAGCATCGATTGAGCGTACGACCAGAGAGACATCAATCCGCCTGAGCCTGAATCTGGATGGCAGCGGCCTGGCGAAGCTGAATTCGTCGATCCCGTTTCTGGATCACATGCTGGAGCAGATTGCACGGCACGGGCTCGTTGATCTGATGGTCAATGCAACCGGTGACCGGGAAATTGATGATCATCACACCGTAGAGGATATCGGTATTTGTCTGGGAGAAGCCCTGCGCGAGGCTATTGGTGATAAGGCCGGTATTGTGCGTTACGGTCATGCCTATGTGCCACTGGATGAGGCACTATCGCGTGTTGTGCTCGATTTCTCGGGCCGGCCGGGTCTGGAATATCATATTGATTTTCCCAAAGAGACCGTCGGTGGCTTTGATATCGATCTGTTCAGGGAATTCTTTCAGGCAGTGAGTAATCATGGACGCATCACGTTGCATATTGATGCAATGCGCGGCGGCAATAATCACCATATCATTGAAACGGTATTCAAGGCTTTCGGCCGTGCCCTGCGTATGGCTGTGGCATCCGATTCCCGTCAGAGCGGCATTCCGTCAACCAAGGGAGCGTTGTAACCACACGGGAATGAAGGCACAGGGAATACATCGGGTTTTCTTTGTGGCTTTGTGACTTCGTGGTGAGTATTTGCCTATGATCGGACTTATCAACTATGGCATGGGAAATCTGCATTCGGTGGCCAAGGCGCTGGAAAAAGTCGGTGGCAGGGCGGAACTGGTTGACGATGCCGACAAACTGAAGGATTACGACCGTATTGTGTTGCCCGGTGTGGGTGCGTTCCGTGATTGTATCGGCGCCTTGCAGGAAACAGGCATGGATACGGCGCTGAAAGAATCGATTTATTCGGGCAAGCCGTTTCTCGGCATTTGTCTGGGCATGCAGGTGCTGATGGATGTGTCCTGCGAATTCGGATCGTATCGCGGGCTCGGGCTTGTCCCCGGCACAGTCAAACCATTCCCCGAACAGCACCCTGAACGCGGTTTCAAGATTCCGCACATGGGCTGGAATGATGTTGTCCTGTCCTCCGAAAAAGAACCGCATCCGGTACTGGCTCCGCTGGCCGGCAATCAGGTGTATTATGTGCATTCCTATTGCTGCATGCCGCAAAACCCGGATCATTTACTGGGAGCCTGTTCCTATGGTGATTACCCGTTTGCCGCCGCCATCGGACGCGACAATATCGTGGCGGTACAATTTCATCCGGAAAAATCACAGCGTACCGGACTGGCGCTTCTGGAGGCATTTCTGCAATGGCATCCGTAAATACATTTGAACTGATCCCCGCAATTGATCTGAAAGGTGGCCATTGCGTCCGTCTGAAACAGGGGCGCATGGATGATGCAACCGATTATGGTGACGATCCCGCCGCCATGGCAGCACACTGGCAGTCACTGGGTGCAACACGATTGCATGTGGTTGATCTGGATGGTGCATTTGCCGGCAAGCCAGCCAATCGCGAAGCTATTCGCGCGATTTGTGCGGAAATGACCATCCCCGTGCAACTCGGTGGCGGGCTGCGTGATCTGCATATGATTGAAGGGACACTGAATCTCGGAATCCAGCGCGTCATTCTCGGCTCTGTCGCGATATCCAACCCGAATCTGGTGGAAGATGCGTGTATTGCCTTTCCGGGCCAGGTCTGTGTCGGCATTGATGCCAGAGCCGGCATGGTGGCTGTGCATGGCTGGGATGATGTCACCGATGTTACAGCGGTTGATCTGGCCAGGAAATTCGAGGATGCAGGTGTGTCAGCCATTATCTATACCGATATTTCGCGTGACGGCATGTTGACCGGCCCCAATATTGAAGAGACGGTGAATCTGGCCCGGGCGATTTCCATTCCGGTCATTGTATCGGGTGGTGTGGCACGTATGGATGATGTGACTGCCTGTGCCACCCATGCCAACGATGGCATCTGTGGTGCTATCACGGGCCGTGCCATTTACGAAGGTTCGCTCGATTTTGCCGATGCCGTGAAACTGCTCAAATGATTGCTTTCTCACCACGAAGATACGCAGACACGCAGATAAAACTTTTGTTTGTCTTTGCGCCTTTGCGCTTCTGTGGTTCGCTGTAATGTTATCCAAGCGTATTATTCCCTGTCTTGATGTGGCGCACGGGCGTGTCGTCAAGGGCGTGCAGTTTGTTGATATCATTGATGCCGGCGACCCGGTCGAGGCGGCCATCAAGTATGATGAACAGGGTGCGGATGAGCTGACTTTCCTCGATATACGTGCCAGCCACGAAAGTCGCGATACGCTTTATCATATGGTCACCGAAGTGGCGGAACATGTGTTTATGCCGCTGACAGTGGGTGGCGGTGTTAAAGCATTGAGCGATATCGAGAATCTTCTACATGCCGGTGCGGACAAGGTATCCATCAATACTGCTGCAATTTTCACACCGGAACTGGTGAAAGATGCAGCTGAACGGTTCGGTTCCTCAACGATTGTGGTGGCTGTCGATGCCAAGCGCGTGGAGAAACATTGGGAATGCTTTACCCACGGTGGCAGAAAGCCCACCGGTATCAATGCGGTGGAATGGGCAAAACGCATGTCCGATTACGGGGCCGGTGAGATTCTGCTGACCAGCATGGATGCGGACGGCACCAAAAACGGTTATGACATTCCGTTGACATGTGCCGTATCCGATGCTGTGACTGCCAATGTCGTTGCCTCCGGGGGTGTCGGTACGCTGGAGCATCTGGCTGCAGGTTTGAAAGAGGGGAAAGCTGATGCCGTACTGGCAGCCTCGATTTTCCATTTCGGCACCTTTACCATTCATGAAGCCAAGTCTTATCTGGCGGCACAGGGAATCCCGGTACGCCTGTAATGAATCCTCGCGGCTCACACCTGGTCCCTGACGCCTGAGTATGGAATGGGCCCAGCAATTCGTTGAACAGTATGGCTACTGGGCTGTATTTATCTGGACCTTCATCGAAGGGGAGAGCGTATTCATTGCGGCCGCGGCTCTGGCAGCGGCGGGGTTATTGACCCCCTGGAAAGTGATTGTGGTTGCTGCCTGTGGCGCTTATGCCGGTCACATCGTATTTTTTATGATCGGTCGCTGGAAAGGGATTGCAGTCATCGAGGCCGTTCCATTTCTCAAACGTCATTACCCCAAGGCTGATATGATACTGGACCAATATGCCCACTGGTCGATTTTCATATTCCAGTATCTCTATGGTACGCGTCTGGTTGCTGCGATTATGTTCGGTTGTTCCAGCATCGGTTTTGTACGTTTCGCATTGTTACAGGTGGTCAATTGCCTGAGCTGGGCGTTGATTGTCTATACGGTCGGTCATCTGATCGGCATGGCAGGCATAGCCATTCTTCATCGATTCGGTGTTGCCGGTCTGGTTGTCGTGCTGCTGGTGGCATTGCTGGCAGGCGGCTGGATGTATTTTCGTTACGGACACCGGCATGTGCGTAATCATCTGGAGAATCATGATCGCAATCACGCTGGCAGGCATAGTGACGAATAAGGTCTGAAGGTATATAATAACAGAAACGGAGGTGGTTGTATGTCTGTCCGACCTGCTGCTGTTGCCGGCCTGTTTTATCCCGAAGATGCCCGGGAACTGAGTGCATTCATCTCCGGTTTTCTGAATGATGCAACAGCCCGCTTGCCTGCAGCGCTGCCTGTTCCCGAAGCCGTGATTGTACCGCATGCCGGTTATATCTATTCCGGCCCGACAGCGGCCTGTGCCTATGCTGCGCTGAAAGGCGCCATGATCAGGCGTGTGGTGCTGCTGGGCCCTGCCCACCGGGTTGCGTTTTACGGTATGGCCTTGTCGGGGTGTGATGCGTTTGCCACGCCGCTGGGTGATGTGCGGCTCGATACCGGAGCCATACAGCAATTGCTGACATTACCCGGGGTACATGTGAATGATGCCGCCCATGCACAGGAACATTCGCTGGAGGTGCAGCTGCCGTTTCTGCAAACACTGCTCGGTGACTTCTCATTGCTGCCGGTTTGTATCGGTTCCGTACAGCCGGATGCGGTGGCACGGGTGATCGAAAGTCTGCGGGATGATGAGAGTACCCTGTTTGTCATCAGTTCCGATCTGTCTCACTACCACAGCTATGATGAAGCCCGGGCACTGGATCGCCAAAGTATTGATACCGTACTGGCAATGCGGGATGAACTGAATCATGAGCAGGCTTGCGGCGCTACCGGAATCAATGCGCTGTTGAGCGTGTCCGGACGTCATGGCCTGACTGCACAGCTGCTGGATTATCGTAATTCGGGGGATACCGCCGGCGACAGGGATCGTGTGGTCGGATATGCATCCATCGCATTTTACGGGCAGGAGGAAACACCGTGAACCATTCGGTCGGCAGGGGAGATACACTCATTGCACTGGCCCGCCATGCGATTGCCGGAAAGCTCGGGATAGCGGGCAGCGAAGATGCGGTGAAGGAAACGGACATCAACGATAACGGCTGGCTGCAGGAAACCACGGCGACGTTTGTCACGCTGACCATGTATGGCCAGCTGCACGGCTGTATCGGCTCGCTGGAGGCTCTCCGCCCGCTCATTGAGGATGTGCAGGCCAATGCGGTGGCGGCTGCCTTCCACGATCCACGCTTTTCGCCGCTGAGCCGGAATGAATACGACGATGTAAGGATCGAGGTATCGGTGTTATCGGCGCTGGAGCCGGTCCATGCGCACAATGAGAATATTGCCCTGTCGAAAATCAGCAGGGATATCGATGGCGTTGTGTTCAAATACGGCACGCATCAGGCGACATTTCTGCCGCAGGTGTGGGATCAGTTACCCGATCCTCAGCAGTTTATGGAACATCTGAAACTGAAGGCGGGTCTCTCCGCCGACTTCTGGCATCCGGACGTGCAGTTATACAAGTATCAGGTCAGTAAATATCGTGAGCAGGACAGGGCGAAGGAATAAGCCATGGCGAATGAACACTATCCGGGACGATACTGGCACAGGCTGGACGATGGACGTATCCAGTGCGATATCTGCCCGCGCGATTGCAAGCTGCACGACGGGCAGCGAGGGCTCTGTTTTGTGCGGAAATGCGAAGGCGGACAGATCGTATTGACGACCTACGGTCGTTCATCCGGCTTTTGTATTGATCCGATCGAGAAAAAGCCGCTCAATCATTTTTATCCCGGTTCCAGCGTACTGTCGTTCGGCACGGCCGGTTGCAACCTGGCCTGTCGTTTCTGCCAGAACTGGGATATTTCCAAATCACGCCAGTTCGACCGTCTGTGTGATCAGGCCGAACCGGAACAGATCGCCCGGGCCGCTGCCGCTCACGGTTGTCAAAGTGTGTCCTTTACCTATAACGATCCGGTTATCTTTCTGGAATATGCGGTGGATACAGCCCGCGCCTGCCATGCGCTGGATATTAAAACCGTGGCGGTGACCGCCGGTTATATGCATGCGGAAGCACGCCGCGAGTTCTTTGCCCGTATGGATGCGGCCAATGTGGACCTGAAAGCGTTTACAGAAGATTTTTATCACAGGCTCTGCGCCGGTCAGTTGCAGCCGGTGCTCGATACCCTGCAATACCTGAAACATGAAACGGATGTCTGGTTCGAAATTACCACCCTGTTGATTCCGGGCAAGAATGACAGCGATGAGGAACTCACCGCCATGTGCGACTGGATTGCCGAGCAGCTGGGGCCCGATGTGCCGCTGCATTTCACCGCTTTTCACCCGGACTGGAAAATGACGGAAATTCCTGCCACGCCGCCGCCCGTATTAACCCGGGCACGCAATATCGGACTGCAGGCAGGGCTGCACTATGTTTATACCGGCAATGTGCACGACACCGCCGGCGGCACCACCCTGTGTCCGGGTTGCCGTGCAAAGGTGATTGTGCGCGACTGGTACGAGATTCCGGAGCATCGTCTGTCTGATGACGGTCATTGCATCGCATGCGGCACTGCAGTTCCCGGTCGCTTCGGCCCGTTCCTCGCTGCTTTCGGTGCCCGTCGTATGCCGGTCAGGATTTAGGATCTGGTTCGGGAAAAACGAGGCGTAAGTGTTGACACAGCACTGCGTCTTGTACGATTTTACAACACCACACCGGAGTTCTGGCTCAATGTCATGTGGAAGGTGCACTGGAACTGGCCATCCAGAATAACGAGTTGTCGTTGTTGATGGTTGCGGCCTTGTTCAAATCCGCATGGTTCAAGGGTTTCATCGGTGAGGATGGTCAATATAGCGTCTCGACTGTTTCTGTATAATCATGCAAGTTCGAATAACTCAATACCTCATGTCAGGCACCGGCAAGTCATCAGCTCCAGTCACCGCAATTATCGCCGTATAGATATAGGGAAAGAAAAAAGCCACGGCGTTAGCCGTGGCTTTTTTGACTACAGGCTAGAGTCAGGAATCAAATCATGCCGCAGCAAGCGCCTGATCCAGATCGGCGAGGATATCATCGATATGTTCGATACCAATGCACAGAC